>JAGRCC010000189.1 GCA_020433785.1 Anaerolineae bacterium | reverse complement strand
AAAAAGGTGCGAGCCCAGGTGCGACCGGCCTCGAACGAGGCAAAGCGGTCCGGGTAATCAGGCCGATATTTCATGGTTTTGAACTGGGCTTCGGAATAGGGATTATCAGTCGGCGTGCGCGGTCGGGAATGGGATTTGGTCACGCCCAAGTCGTCCATCAATTGACCTACGGTTTTAGCCCGCATGGGCCCCCCCCGGTCGGCATGGATGATTAGTTGCTCTCGGGCAATACTTTGTTTACGGCAACTGGCGCTGATCAACTGCTGAGCGAGCTGTTCACTTTCCTGCTCGGCCAGCAGCCAGCCGACCACAAAGCGGCTGAAAACATCGAGCATGACATACAGGTAGAACGAGACCCATTTGCTGGGACCCTTGAATTGGGTGATATCCCAACTCCATAACTGGTTGGGGCCGGTGGCGACTAATTCCGGTTTGGTGTGTTGAGGATGCTGTAACTGGTGGCGCCGCTCCTTGACTTCCTGATGGTCGTTGAGAATACGATACATCGTCCGCCAATGACACAGATAGGTCTGCTGGTCGTCTAACAATTGACCATAGACCTGCCGGGGTGACTGGTCCTGGAACGGCTCGCTATTGAGTATGGCCCGCACTGCCGCCCGTTCCTCGGCGCTGAGCGCACGGGCGGGCGTCGGTCGGGGCCGCCCTGGTCGGGGCGGCTGGCGATGCCGGTACACACTGCTGCGCGGCACGCTCAACTGCTGGCACGCTTGGCGCAGGGTCAGGTGTTGACCCAACTGTTCAGCACTCTGCCTCATGTGTTCCCGTCGTCCGGTTGGGGCGGTAGCGTCAGTCCAAGCATCTGTGAGAGTTTTTTTTGGACATCAATGATTAACTCGGCTTGTTCCAGCCGCTGTTTGAGCCGTTCATTCTCGCGGCGCAACTGGGCTAACTCGGTCGCTTGGGGATCGCCTTTGCGGCCACGGGGCTGGGGCGACAGGCCCTGTAACTCACCGGCCGCCCGCATTTGTCGCCAGCGCGCCAGATGCGACGAGTACAACCCTTCGCGGCGTAGCAGGGCTCCAATTTCGCCCGGATCACTACACTGATCCGCTTCGACCAGGATGCGTTGCTTGTAGGCGGCACTGTACTGCCGTCGTTTGGCTTGAACCATTACTTCCGGATCGGGTATTTGCTCTTTTAACGACTGGGACGGTTGGCTTTGTTCGCTGTTGTTTTCTAACATAGTTTACTCCTCTGCTCACATTATATTCGACTCTATTTGTTTGAGCAGAGTGGTCTCATCATTATAGACACATAGAGAAATGCTTGAATTCGGCCAGATTGAGTTTGACCATCTTGTGTTGTTCTCCTTCCCGCTCAAAACGCAGCCAGAGTTGGGTCTCTGTAAAATTAATGATCCGCCACGGGGAGCCGGCCCAACTAAGCAACTCACCCACTGCTATCTGAATATTTTGAACCCCAGTGACCGGAGCTTCGGCCAGGGTATCGGGAATGATGATGTGTGCCTCAGCAGACCATTGATCCCGAAATACAGAAGCCTGCTCCGGTTCAGCCAGGGGATATGCTTCTAAATCTACGTAGATTTGACCTTTGACCAGCATGATGTAGACATCATCGCTACCAGCCGTGTTTAGCTGTTGCAGTAACCGACTAAGATTGAGGCCCGGTTCAGCCATGACCGCTTCCAGTACCTCGGTTTCGGCCTTCTCCGCAACGATCAAATCATCTGGATCAGCTCGCCATTAATCATCTAAAAAGGTGGCGTTTCGGTAAAAAAACCAGTTGGTTTCGCTTGAGGAACGTACCCGGTAAAACAGACCAAATTGGTTGGCATACGCTTCACCTGGAGGACAACACCAGCCACCATTACTGTCTTGGACATAACGATTGGGCATGGTCTGCTCCAGTTCGGCTAATTCTTCTTCAGTTTTACACTCGACCCATTCCGCCCTATCTTGACGGATGACAAAGTAATCCGGGGTGTGCCAGACCCCAACTGGCTTACCCTTGGCCGAGCGGTAAGCCAATTTCATACGAGACGGTTGGTCGTAGAATGCCAGTACGTCGTCATCGTGCTCAAATTCATACACAGCCGCCAATTCATTCTTGTAGCTTTCTGCCTGAATGACCATACCCATTTTGTGACTGGCATAGCGCACGGTCACATTGCCGCCTGAACTTTTTACCCGGCGCACCGGCGGTGAGGCTCGGATGCGATTGATGATGGCCCGTGCTTCTTTAGACAATTTCAAGCGATGGTAGTATTCATTTATTTTGTTTTCGTTTAACATTTTGTCCTCCTGATTTTTGAGGGATAACGTTTTTTCTGACCATACAAAAAAAGGGGATGTATGGAACATCACCCGTAGAAAATTGTGGGTGACGCATCATACATCCCTTTTTAAATCAGGACGCATTCGCTAAAGAGTTGTTCACTATGACAGTTGTAGGGGGATGGCTATCTCAGGGATACAGCTTGACGGCCAGCAGCCGTTCCCGTTCCTCCACCCGATCCGCATCGTTGAGGTGCAGCATTTTGGCCGTAACCCGACCTTCGGGTGTCAAGGGGATGATGATGGCCTCTTCCAGCCGAAAGTGGTCAGCCCATTCCTGGCGGCGTGGGTTGTAGAAGGGGACCAACTCGCCACTTTCGGGATCATACGAGCCGACGTTGTATCCTTTGTAGCGGTTACAACGGGCGCAGGCCAGGGCCAGATTGTCAGCCTTGGTTTCGCCATCGTGCTGTCTGGGGATGATATGGTCAGGCTCATGTTTGTGCGCCGCCACGCTTTGGGCTAACAAGCAATATTCGCAGCGGCCATCGGCCCGGTCAAAGACCAACTGGCGCAGGGTCGTTGAAATGGTCTCCGGCATCAGTTCGCCTTGATCAATTTTTCCTGGCTCTGGGCTTTGAGTAAGACCACGATATGTTCAATCTGCTCAATTTCGTTCAGTTCGGCTTGTTCTGCTTCCGAGGCCAGTCCAGCTTCGTTAATGGCAAGCAAGCGACGCAATCGCTCCTGCGCTCTGTCTGAGACGTGGTAGGCCATAACTTCACTGGGCGACGGGCCTGTGGCCAAAAAATCAATGATTTCTGAGGCGGTCTGCACGGCGGGGGTCTTAAAACCGACCAGACTCAACTCCAAAACCGTTGGCAGCCAATCATACATTGGTTGCAGCCGTTGCGCCAGACTATCGGTAATTTGCATTTTGATTTCAACCATTATGTATCTCCTCGCAGCATTATATCATACTTGGCGGTGACTATGGAAGTCCCACGATGAAAAATACTGTCAGAATTCAAGATATTATCATTGTACTCAAGGACAGCTTATGCTTCAAATTTTCACTCTTTGCCAAATTATGCTTCAAATTACCTTCAAAACCTGGTAAGCTCAGGGTGATACCGTTCCAAAATCAACCTCTTTTGGACAAATTATGCTTCCTGCTTCGGCACATTATGCGTAAAGTCACATTGAAGCAAGCCTGCCAGCATCCCGATAATATTCTGGCCCAAGCCACGTTGCTAGCCGGACTGGCCATTGATGACCCTCAGGAGGCACGGGAATGGTTCTTTAGCCGGGTGTTGCCGGCGGCCTGGCCAACCTTTGAACCCCTTAAGGTTGGCGACCCAGCCGGATGCGGCTCAGGAGTGTTGTTGCTGGCGGCGGCAGCTTGTTTTCCTGCGTGGGCGGTCCATCTCAACTGTGTGATTTTTCAGGGAATAGACATCGACCCGGTCAGCGTCCGTTTGGCCAAAATCAACTGCTACCTGTACGGTCTCAATGGCTACTATCTCAAATTTGTCGACGCGCTCCAAACGTTGCATAAAGTCGTGTCCCCCGGATTGGAGCCACATTCACTGGCTGACGCTTACCAACAGGCTACTCGCCTATACAAAGAAAGCAGTCCACCTTCGTCGTCGGTGGCTGTGCCCACCTTTGCCGACCTGTTCAGGCTGCGATCAGCTGAAGTCGAGGCTGATTTTTGATCTAAACAGCCCCGTTGCAGAATTCTGTGACGGGGCTGTTTGGATCCTGAGCTCGGTTAGGTGTATGATCTCTCCATCAAGATTGTTGCAGACCGATTTTGGGTGGTTTGGGCAAATCTATGCTTCCAACTCGTGCAAAACTTTGTAGTAAGTGACAACGGCGCTCGTTTGACCCAAAGTGCTGCGGAGAGTGTTGCTTTGGTCAATCAACAAGAAGTCGAAAGGACACAACCATCTCAACAGATTAAACAGAATAGGAACGTTATTTACTCATCGACTGCAAATCGATTGCACAATATGTTATTCAAAACTCTGGACAAGGCCGGCGCCACCTGACCAGCACCTTTCCGTCGGCCCGGGGGAAGTTGAGTAAATTCGGTTGGCTAATCCCCACCCTAGCGACAACTTACTGAATTATCCGCCAACAAAGCAGTGGTTTGAGGGTGAGAACCAGGACCTGGGCTAATTTAGCGCTGAAGCAGACCAATAGGATTTTTCGAATTCAATCGCCGCTATCTCATTTTGACTCCCACCCAAAAGCGTATACAATCCGGCTCAGAATCTTTGTTCCGAATATTTGTTCTTTATCATCTCACCGTGTTGGGTACGGGGCTTTGGGAGGAGCCGTGGCATCCAAAAAACGGAAGCGTCTTCAGGCCACCGTGACGGCCATTCAGCGTCGCTGGGGCTGGCAAGCCCTGCAACGGGGACAGCAGGCTTTTGACCCCAAAGCCGATGTGCCCCATTTCTCGACCACCTTTCCGGCGCTCGATGAAGCCCTAGCTGGTATCGGGGGAATACCCCGCAGCCGCATCACCGAAATTCTAGGTGAGCCAACTTCCGGCATGGTTACCCTGGCTCTGAAGATTGTGACCCAAGCCCAAGCCCAAGGCGATACCGCCATCTACATCGATCTTGGTGCGACGTTTGATCCGGACTATGCCGCTCGCTGCGGGGTCAAGCTGTCGCAGCTGCTGCTGGTGCGACCAACTTCCGGCCGGGAGGCGCTGGACATCACCCGTGACCTGGTAGCCGGTCGCGGAACCGGGCTGGTCATCTTTGACTCGGTAGCCAATTTGTTTACCCCCTCGCCTGAGGCGCAGGGATTAGCCACTTCGCTGCGCACCCTGCCGCAGGTTCTGACCCACACCCACTGTGCGCTGATTTTTCTCACTCCCCTTCAATTTGGAAATGCCCCATCATTGGATAATTATCCGAGCGGTCTGGCCTTACCGCACTTTGCGACGGTACGGTTACTACTGCACAAAGAGCGCTGGCTCCAGAAACAAGGCGATATCCGAGGCTATCAAGCCCGGGTGCTGGTGCTCAAAAATAAGCTCGGTCCGGCCGGGCGCAGCGCCCAGATTGCCATCACCTTCAATGGCGTGGTTCACGGAGACAGTACATGATCGGCTGTGTCCTGATCCCCTACTTCGCCGCCGCCGTGGAGCGCCGGGCGGATGCCGGCTTGAGCGTCGCCCCGCTGATCATCAACCAGCCCGCCACGGTGTCGGATCAGGTTTTTTCGGTGTCTATCGAGGCAGCCCGCTGGGGCATCAATCCCGGTTTGCGTTTGCGACAGGCCCAGGCGCTGTGCCCCGGCGCGCTATTCATCACCGCCAATCATACCACCTACCATCAGGCCCTGACCGAATTGGCCACCGTCCTGACCGCTTTCACTCCCAAGGTCGAGCCGGCTAACGACCCGCTGGCAGCGGCTGTTTATCTGGACCTACACCATTTCACCCCGGCTGAGCAGCTTGACTTGGCCGAGCAAATTGGCCAAACCGTCCGGCTGCAAACCCAGTTCACCCCGGCTCTAGGGGTAGCGACCGGCAAATTTCCCGCCTACATCGCGGCCGCCTCCATCGGCGAAAATCGAACCCTGTTTGTGGCGCCGGGTCAAGAGCAGAGTTTCCTGGCTCCCTTGTCAATTGATATCCTGCCACTCGACCGTGAGCTGGCCCGACGCTTGCCGCTACTGGGTCTGCGAACGGTGGGCCAGTTCGCCCGGTTGCCGGCGGGAGCGGTACTCAACCAGTTTGGGTCCGAGGGTCGCTGGCTGCACCAGTTGGCCCAAGGCCTCGATACCCGACCGGTGCAGGGATTGTCCTCTCCCCTGGTTGAAGAGATGACTCATCAATTCGATGACCCGATTGACGATCGGTTGATTTTAGAACGGGTGCTACACGCGATGGCCCAAGAATTGAGTGAGCGACTTCAGCAGATGGGGCGGGTGTGTCGGATGGTGAAATGCCGCATTGAGCTCGAAGATAACCGCCACTTAAAAGAGCAACTCATCCTGCGCCAACCAACCAACAGCTCGACGCGGCTTAAGTTGAATTTCATCACTCTCCTCGACCGCTTGGAAACCACCTGCCGTGTATCCGCTTTGTCGGTCAGATTGTTGGATCTCATTCCGGAAACATCCCGGCAGCTTGATCTCTTCACCCAGCCGCACCAAATCGAACAGGCTAAACGGTTGACCGAATGCCTGCCCCAACTGGTCACTCGCTACGGCGCCCATCGGTTTTACGAGGTGGTTCTGACTCAATCGCTGTCCCACCTACCCGAACGACGCTTCCGGCTGCGACCGGTGAGCGGCCGATGACGCGGCTGTGGTCGGCCGGGGAACCGATCGATGTTCAGAGCGACAACCTGCTCACCCCGCAGACGTTTACCTGGCAGCGGCATCACCATCAGGTGCAGCATGTCGCCAAGCGCTGGCGGGTTGATCAGGACTGGTGGCGCGGTCGCATCTGGCGCGAATATTTCAAGCTAACTACCCAAACCGGTTTGCTGGTCATCATCTATCGCGATTTACTGACCGGAGAGTGGTTCTTGCAAAGATTGTATGATTAACGTGGGGCGTAGGACGTAACATCATTACGTTCCACGTCCTACGTTCCACGTCCCACAAGGTTTACAATGTCACCTTCCAATACTGACTACGTCGAACTTCACTGCCATTCCAACTTCAGCTTGCTCGATGGGGCATCGCACCCTGAAGACTTGATCATCCGTGCGGCTGAATTAAGCATGCCGGTTCTGGCTCTGACCGATCACGATGCTGTCTACGGCGCGGTTCGCTTTGCGCACGCCGCCCAACAGCACGGCGTGAAGCCGATCTTTGGGTCCGAGCTGACCTTGGAGAGCGGCCACCATCTGACTCTGCTTGTTGAAAACGCGGTGGGCTGGCGCAACCTCTGCCAACTCATCAGCCTGGCTCGCCACAATGCGCCCAAAGGGGATGCGACGCTGCCGCTTGATGCCTTGCCCGACCGCACCGAGGGTCTGATCGCGCTGTCCGGCTGCAAACGCGGTGAGGTCGCCTCGGCGCTGCGACGACAGGATGAAGCAGCGGCCCGGGCGGCGGCCCGCCGCTATCGCGCCTGGTTTGGACCGGAGCAGTTCTGGATTGAGCTTCAGCACCATCTGCAACCGGACGACAGCCGGCTGCAGCACGGTCTGGTTGAAATTGCGCGGCAACTGGATTTGAACTACGTCGCCACCAACAACGTCCACTACGCCCGGCGAATGGGTCGGCCGTTGCAGGATGTGCTGGTTTGCATCCGTCACCACACCGCGCTCGATGAGGCCGGTCCCCACCTCCGACCTAACTCTGAATTCTATCTCAAATCAGCCCGGCAATTGGCTCCGCTGTTTAAGGATTACCCGCAGGCGCTAACCAATACGCGGCGTATTGCCGAACGCTGCCAATTCGATCTCCGATACGGCTTACAGGAACTCCCCAATTTTCCCACCCCGTCTAAGGTAACCGCGACCGATTATTTGCGCTCCCTATGTAATGCGGCGGTGGACCGGGCCGACCCTGATGACCAGGCTGCTCGCCAACTGGCGCACGAGTTGACCATCATCGCCGAGGCCGGTCTAAGTAACTATTTTCTGATCGTGTGGGACATCGTTCGTTTTGCTCGTGAAAAAGGTATTCGCTGCCAGGGACGCGGTTCAGCGGCCAACTCGCTGGTGGCCTACCTGCTCGGTATCAGCCCTATCGATCCGCTGGCCCACGACCTGGTCTTTGAGCGGTTCCTCTCCGCCGAGCGAGCCGTCGTGCCGGATATCGACCTCGATTTTGACGCCCAGCGGCGGGAGGAGGTGATCCAGTATGTCTACGAACGGTACAGCCACGACCACGCCGCAATGGCCTGCACCTTCGTCACCTTTCAAGCCCGCAGCGCCTGGCGTGATGTAGCCAAAGCTCTGGGGTTGTCGCCTAACCTGCGACCAGACGATCTGGGGTTTGGAAGAGACGAAGCGCCGGCTCAACCGTTCACCCCGCCGCTCAATCTGGTTCAGGACCTCTGCCGGCAGATCGATGATTTTCCCCGGCATCTGGGGCTGCACAACGGGGGGATGATTATCACCGGCGTGCCCCTCACCGAGCGAGTGCCGACCGAACCGGCCACTATGCCCGACCGGGTGGTCGTCCAGTGGGACAAAGAAGGCTTGGAAGCGGTCGGCCTGGTCAAGATCGATCTGTTGGGGCTGCGGATGCTGTCGGCTATCGATGAGGCCGTCACCCTTGTCGGTGAGCAAACCGGCCAACTGCTCGACCTGGCCGACCTGACCTTTGATGACCCGGCGGTGTATGACCTCATCAGCCACGGCAACACCATCGGCCTTTTTCAGGTCGAGAGTCGAGCGCAGGCCCAACTTCAGCCGCGTCTCAAACCGACCTGTTTCAATGACTTAATTGTGGCCATCTCCCTCATCCGGCCCGGTCCGCTTCAGGGTAATATGGTCCATCCTTATCTCCGGCGGCGGCAGGGATTAGAACCAGTTACTTATCTCCATCCCAACCTGGAGCCGGCCCTGGCCGAGACCCTGGGCGTCATTCTCTTTCAAGAGCAAGTGTTGAAGGTCGCCCGCGACTTGGCTGGCTTTACGCCCGGTCAGGGGGAACTGCTGCGGCGAGCGCTGGGTAGCAAACGAGGTGAAGCTGCTGTTGAAAAACTACGGGCAGATTTTCTCATCGGTGCTGCTCAGCAGGGTGTGTCTGAGGTAATTGCCACTGAGGTCTTTGACCAACTGCGCGCCTTCGGGGGGTACGCGTTTGCCAAAAGCCACGCGACGGCTTTTGCCGTGCTGGTCTACCAATCGGCCTGGCTGAAACACTACCACCCCGCTGCTTTCTACTGCGGCTTGATGAACAACCAACCCATGGGCTTCTGGAATCCGGCTGTTCTTGTTGGCGATGCCCGGCGACACGGTATCGAAGTGCTGCCGGTCGAGATCTATCGCAGCCGGGGCCGATGTACCATTGAGCACGGCGCACTTCGCTTGGGCTTCAACTACGTCGATGGTTTTGGTGAGGTGATCATCGACCGGTTAGAAGCGGCTCGACAGCACGGTTCCTTCACCAAACTGGCCGATTTCTGCCGCCGGACTCGCCTACCGCAGCGGCTGATCGAGCGGCTCATTCTGGCCGGTGCGTTCGATGCGTGGTCTATCCCCCGCCGTAAGCTGCTATGGGAATTGGGCCAGCTGCACTACAAGGTTGAGGAACTGGATTTTATCTTTGCCACTGACGGTGTCGATTTACCGGAACCCTCGCGCGTTGAAACCACGACCATGGAGCGCAGTGTCCTCGGCCTCTCGACCGGCGAGCATGTCATGACTTTCTACCGGCCCTGGCTCATCGAGCATGGCATCTTGGGCAGTTGGGAGTTGATCGAGCAGACTAACGGCCGGCGGGTGCGCGTAGCCGGTCTGGTGGTCGTCCATCAGGCCCCGCCAACGGCCAAAGGGTTTCATTTTATCACCTTGGAAGATCAGGCCGGCCTGATCGATACCATCTTCCGCCCCCAGATTTATGCCCGCTACAAAAATATCCTGCGCCGAGCTTCACTATTGGTTATCGAGGGCATTGTGCAACGGGAGGAGAATGTAACTAATCTTCTCGTGGAGCGCGTGGCGGACCTGCCCCCGCTGTCGCCAACTGGAATGATAATCTCGCAAGATAATTGATATTATCATTCCACCTCTTTACAAACTGCCTCGATTTTTGATACGCTGACCCTATCCGGAGCGGGGTTAAGCCCCAAAAATCTGGAAAGATAATAATTTAGAGGTAGTTTTTATGACCGAACAGTGGCTTACCTATCTCGCAAATCAAGGCAGAAGCGAGTCAACCATCAAACAATACCGGCGAGGGCTACATCATTTCATTCGCTGGAGCGAGCAGAGCTACGGCCAACCATTCTGCCCCACCGCCATCATTCCCCGCGATGTGACCGACTGGATCAGTTACCAACAAACCGTCGAGCGAGCCAAGCCGGCGACCATTAACCAGCGGCTGTCAGCCCTGTCGCAATTCTTCAGGTGGTGCCTTGACAATGGTCACGCCAAAAAAGATCCAACCAGTGGCGTATCCGCGCTTCGCCAGGCGAAGCGCCGGCCAAAGGCGCTTTCAAAAAAATACACCCGGCGACTGCTGCGCCAGGTGTATCAGGAAGAAAATCTTCGTGACAATGCGCTGATCGAACTTCTGCTGGGCACCGGTCTGCGCGTCTCTGAAGCGCTGGCACTGACTCTGGCCGATATCGAGCTCAATGAACGCTCTGGTCAGGTCACAGTCAGACGGGGTAAAGGTGGCCATCAACGCACCGTGCCGCTGACCGCCAATGTCCGCAAAGCATTAAATGATTATTTCGACAGCATCCCATTAACGGATGGTGAAATGCCCATTTGGAACGGCCAGCGCGGACCGCTGCGCACGTCAGCAGCCGTGTACAAGTTGCTTAAAAACTACGCCTTTCGGGCCGGCCTGGATCCGGATTTGATTACCCCCCATGTTTGCCGCCACACCTTCGCCACGCGGTTTTTGGAGAATAATCCCGGAGACCTACGCACTCTAGCTGCGATTTTGGGGCATGGCTCGCTGGACACGGTGATGATTTATACCGAGCCGACGGTTTCTGATCTGGCTGAGCGGCTGGAGCGGGCTGCTTAGCTGTTCGGCATTTAGTTATAAAGCTAACCTAGCTCAGCCAGCTGCTGCCGAGCATTTTCGGCATCTGGCGTACTGATTGTTTCAAATAGCTTAATTGCCTGCTCAAGGTAATCTCGAGCCTCGGTCAATCTTTCTGATTTTTCATAAAATCGTCCAAGGTTGGCCAGCCAGGTCGCTTCGCTATGCCGATCTCCGATTTCTCTGGCCACGCCCAAAGCTCCTTCCGTGTATTCAATTGCTAGCTCAAGCTGCCCGAGATCGTGGTAAACAGCCCCGATGTTCCCTAATCGCACGGTTTCGCCACGCCGGTCGTCTAATTCACGACTTACGGCCAGGGCGGCTTCAAAATAGTGAAGCGCTTGCTTGAAATCACCTAAATCGTGGTAAGCATTGCCCAAGTTGCCCAGACTATTGCCCTCTGCCTTGCGATCACCCAGTTGGCGCTTGATTTCCAGAGCTTGCCGGTGATAGGTGATGGCTTGCTCCGGTTTGCCCAGCCGTCGATAGGCTCGGCCCAGATCAGCCAGCGTGTTACCCTCACCGAGTTGAAAACCAATCTCGCGAGCTAAATCCAGAGCTTGCTTATATTGATCAATGGCCTGCTCATAATCTTGGCGAGAATGATAAATCTGTCCCCGATAGGCTATGAAAGCCACCTCTTGCTGTTGCCGGCCAAGCTCACGCGTGGCTTGAAGCCCAGTCTCGACAATCTCACTTTGCTGGGTCCAGTGGCCTTGCAGAGAAAAATAACTGTCAGCGTGACTACAGATGAAAGCCAGTTCGAGCACTGGCTCCCAAAGCTCTTGCTGACATCCCAAAGTAAGGATGGTCATAATGTGCGGGCGTATTTGATCGAGCTGCTGGAACCCAGCCGATCCAAGCTTACTTTGCTTTTCAACATAGTGGATAAAATATCGAAGCAACTGCTCTGTTGTCTGGTTTCTCGGGTTTGTTTTAGTTCGGGCGTAGGCTCGGACCAAAGCGTGACTAATCTCATACTCCTGCTCACTACGATGGAGTAGCCCAAAATTGATCAATTCCCCCAGCGGACGACGGATTTCCTTTGTCTCGACGGTCAACCCGGCAGCGATGACATCTGGAGTGAAGGGAGCCAAGGCCAACAGGCCGGCAACAGCCAGAACCTGGCGAGCTTGTTCGCTGACTTGGGCCAGGCTTCGTTCGAGCAATAAAGGCACGCTTTCTTGACGGCGATCTCCTTGATCGAGCGCATCCATTGGGGTCTCTTGTAACCATTTCAGATATTCGTTAGCACTCTCGCCGGTTTGATTGAGGTAGCGTCCGACCAGGCGCACGGCCAGCGGCAGCCCGTCGATCAGGTCGCAAATTTGCTCGGCGGCGGTGGTGTCGTGAGCCTGCCGTTTGCCCCAAGCCCGCAGCAGTTTGACCGCTTCGCTGGTCGGCAGCCGCTCGATCTCCTGCCAGTCATTAATCGCATCCCCGTGTTTCCGGCTGGTGACCAGCACTCCACACTGACCGACAACCGCCTGCACAGCTCTCAGATTTTCAGCATCCTCAGCCCCGTCAAACACCAAGAGAGCCGTCCGTCCGGAGAGTGCGCGGCGAGCCGCCGTTTCCGGCGAAGGTTTTGTCTCCTCGCCAAAGGCCATAGCGATTGCTTCTAAGGCCAAGTCGGTTTGGGGTTGGTTGTAGAAGCTATGGAAGAAGATGCCATCCGGAAACCGAGCCGGGGGCGTGTCGTCGGGGGCCAGCGTCCAGACCGCTTGCGCCGCCAGAGCGCTCTTGCCAATCCCACCTGGTCCGGTTAGAGTAAACACTTGCCCCGGATGCAAGCCGGCCAGTAGTTGCTTGAGTTCCTCTTCTCGGTCGGTGAAGTGCTGGGCTTGAGGTGGTTTGTGCAGCGGCGGGCGATAGGGGCGAGCCTGGATGACATTGTTATCCCCGACAATTGCGATACTGCCGTGGCTAGCCTGGGCGATGCCTTCGCCGTGGGCCTCCTGGTGGCTACTTCCTTCACCGCTCATTTATTATCCTTCTTTATCTTTTGACGGTTGATTGATATTGACGCTCGCCGTGCCGCCGTGGCTGGCCTGAGCAATGTTGCTGCCGATGGCCGTTTGGGTGACACTGCCGCCGGTCTGCTTGTCAGCCTGAGCGACTAGCTCCCGCAGTTTGGCCTCGAAGTCGGGATCGTTGGCCAGCTTTTCCTCGATGGTTTCTTGCAGCGCCCCTTTGAAGCGCTCCGGCTTACTCTCATAGAGTTGCAAGGTGGCCTCGGCCTCTTTGTCACCACTGAATTTGGTTTTGACCAGATTGAATAAACTCTCGCCGATCTTCTCAGCTACCTTCTCCCCGGCCTTGGTAAGGTATGGCGTTAAGATGACCGTTGCAGCCGAAGCTAATGCGGTTAGTGTAAGTGACATGAATTTACTCCTTTTTGGACTAAGATTTACCAAAGAATTTAGTTAACTTATTGATCAAGCTAGTTGACTTTTGTAGTTCCTGTTCAATAATGGCCAGGTTATCTCGGGTCACTTTTGTTTCGGGATGGTCTGGCCCCAAGACCGTTTCTCGAATGGCCAGCGCGCGTTCCAAGTAGGGTTTAGCTCCACTATAATCACCCTCGTCTAAGAGCAATATGGCTAAATTGTTCAAACTATAGGCGTTGTCGGGATGGTCCGGTCCCCAGACCTTTTCAAAAACGGTCAGAGTCTGCTCATAATAGTCTTTGGCCCTGTCAAAATCTCCCTGGTCGTGGAGCAGCAGGGCTAAATTATGTAGACTAGTGGCGGTGTCAGGATGGTTGGCCCCCAAGACCTTTTCCCGAATGGCCAGACTCTGCTCGGCGTAGGCTTTGGCCTGGCCATAATCTCCCTGGTCGTGAAGAAGCCTGGCTAAGTTGTTCAAACCTAAGGCTGTCGCGGGATGATCCGGCCCATATCGATTTCTCCAAATGGCTAAGGCCCGCTCATAATAGGCTTTGGCCCCGCCATAATCCCCTTGGTCGTGGAGCAGTCTGGCTAAATTATTCAAACTGTAGGCGGTTTCGGGATGATCTGGCTCCAGGAGCTTTTCTCGAATGGCCAGGGCACGTTCCAAGTAGGGTTTTGCTCCGACATAATCCCCCTGGTCGTGGAGCAGCCTGGCTAAATTGTTCAAACTTAAGGCAGTTTCGGGGTGGTCTGTCCCCAAG
>JAGRCC010000188.1 GCA_020433785.1 Anaerolineae bacterium | reverse complement strand
AATGGAATCAAATGATGGCGATGAGCGTGCTTGGCTCGTTACCGGTTTTGATCCTTTTCCTGGTCTTCCAACGGTACTTTATCGCCGGAATGTCCGCAGGGTCCGTTAAAGGGTAAACCTGCCTTGAACTTGTTAATA
The DNA here is from genome assembly GCA_020433785.1 of Anaerolineae bacterium. Next base: position 9,899 of record JAGRCC010000188.1, on the reverse strand, counting down.
AACAGTCATAAAATAGCTTGCGCGATCGGGTAGGAGATTGGAGATTAGCGATGGGGAGATTGGACTTAAAAATCTCCTTATCACTTAATCTCTAAATCTCCATACTTCAAGGTTGCGGAAGTTACCTGTTTTTCATATCTTAAACGCTCTAGATAAATATCATTATTAAAATGGAGAATACACCTTTATGTTAATGAACATGAAAGACCTGTTGGCGGTAGCCCACACCCACCATTTCGCTGTGCCGGCTTTTAACATTAGCAGTAATATGTTACTAACCGGGGTAATTGAAGCCTCACAAGAAAAAAACTCCCCTGTCATTCTGGCCATTCATCCCGATGAGTTGTCCTTTGTTCGACCTTCCTTTATAAAGTCGGCCATCGAGGAGGCGATCAAAACGTCGATTCCGGTCTGTATCCATTTGGATCACGGCTCGACGATGGGGCAGATTATGGAAGCCATCCAGTGCGGGTTCACCTCGGTGATGATCGACGCGTCTCTGTTGCCGCTTGAGCAAAATATCGCCATTAGCAAACAGGTCGTGGATCTGGCCCATTCGGTCAATGTGTCGGTGGAAGGTGAGCTAGGCACCATCGGCACTACCGGTCCCGAAGCGGAAGCCGGCACCGAAGAAATTATCTATGTCAATCCGGATGATGTTGAAACCTTTGTCGAGGGCACCGGCGTCGATACATTGGCGGTGGCAATTGGGACGGCTCACGGTATTTATCCTAAAGATAAGAAGCCCGAATTGAAACTGGACTTGCTGAAAGAGATCACCTCCCGAGTCGATATTCCGCTGGTACTGCATGGCGGTTCGGCTAATCCTGACGAAGAAATTGCAATGGCGGTTAAATTGGGTATCAATAAGATCAATATTTCCAGTGATATCAAGGATGCTTTTTACCAGAAGTGCCGTGAAGTCCTATCTAATCCTACCCTGCGAGAGCCGAACTCCATTTACCCGCCTTGCATTGCAGCGATGAAAGAAGTGGCTCGCTATAAAATAGACCTTTTTGCTGCCGCAGATAAAGCAGCCCTGTATTAGTACGCTCATCAGCCAAAAGCATAGTTCAATGGGAGCTTGCGATAAAGCAAACGGTTTTTCTGATAGACCGTTAGCGTTATCGCAGGCTTAGCCCTTGGCAGAAAGAGGGTGAAAAAGAGTTATGAAAGAAAGCATTGCTTTGGGGTTTGGTAACAACGTCGATTATGAGATTGTCTGGGATTCTCAGGTTATCGAAACCCTGACTAGCCAGTATGATATCCATCAAGACGAGTTAAACATCAACACCGTTATCAACACCGAACGTGATTTGGTTATCTCGATCCTGAGCTTCTTGCAGGCCGGGATCGGCGGTGAACGATCGGTTACCTCGTCGGCTATTATCGAGCATTTTTCGCAGAATTTTGAAAAGAAAATCACGCTCGGGGGAACGTCGGTGCGCGCGGCTATCGCCATGCGGAAACTCGGCTATACTTCGACGCTTCATCTTGTCACCCTCAATGACCACGTCCGCAGACTCATTCCGCCGGATGGCCCTTATGTTTACAGCAATACCCAAGATAGCTTATATCCGCACTTAATTGTGCAATTTGGCCAAAATACCCGCGTGCAAGCCGGCGATATCGACATCTGTACGAGCCACCCCAATCGAATTATTTACCATAATGATACTGACAATATCTCCATGAATCTCAATGAGGATTTTGCCGACCTGATCGCCGAAGCCAAGGTACTGTTGATTTCCGGCTTCAACGCCATGCAGAGCGAGACTCTTTTAACCGATCGGCTGGCCTCTCTTTCAAGAATTATGGCCAAACTCCGCCAAGATACAGTCGTATATTGTGAGGACGCGGGATTTTTTGATCCCAGTTTTAGCCAATTGATTTATCGAACTTTAGCCAAAAATATTACCATTGTCAGCCTCAATGAAGATGAACTGCAAGACTACGTCGATAGAAAGCTGGATTTGCTCAACGTATCTCAAATCACAGATGCCTTAGTCGATCTCCAAAAACTCATTTCTGTCCCGGTCATTGTGGTTCATACCAAGTATTGGGCGCTAGCCTATGGCGACAATGCCTCACGTTTTTCAAAAGCCCTCAAAGGGGGCGTGACGATGGCCACGACTCGCTTCCGGTTTGGCGACGATTTCACCGTAGAAAATTACAAAACAGTTGAACGACTCTCGCCTACTAACGAGGGCGCTATATTTGCCGAGGCTATAAATAAGCTGTTGGATGATAAAATCTATTGCGTGCCGGTCGCCCAGGTTGAACAGTCGAATGCTACCACGGTTGGTTTGGGCGATGCCTTTGTGGGCGGTTTCTTACCCGCACTTTTATGAAGGGAGAAGGCATATTATGAAGCGAGAGCCAATCTGACATCCTGACCTGGCCGGCTTATTTTTTGTTTTTGGTGGGTTTGAGGTAAACTTTCGCTACCCAAGCGAACCTTAGTAGACAGGAAAAAGATGTCTCTTGATGCGAGCAGTTCAGCCTCTAACCCGCTCAGCCAAGACTTGTCCCCCTCATTTCAGCAAGTTGACTCTGAGGTCAGCGCCGCCAATTCGGTTCTAGAAGCGAGCCGCCAACAGGTATTCGATCTCAGAAAGCAGTTAGCGCACGAAATAGCCGAACGCCAACGAATTGAACAGGCCCTCCAGGAAAGCGAAAATCGCCATCGCTTGATGGTAGAGCGGTGGCACAGCGATTTAGTTTTGGCTCGCGATATTCAGCAGAGCCTACTGCCCCCACCGATCCCGAAATGGCCCGATCTTGAAGTCGTTTGTTATACCCAACCTGCTTTTGAAGTGGGCGGGGATTTTTACGCCTATCACGCCTCTCGCCAGGCCCGGGTCCTGTTGAACAAATATAGTTTGGCTGTCGGCGATGTGTCCGGTAAGGGCGTGTCGGCGGCGCTGTTGATGGCCACCAGTCTGTCCCAATTTGACGCGTCGATGTCGCTGAAATTAACCCCCACCGAGCGGCTGGTCTATTTGGATCAGGCGCTGCTACCCTACACCAAGCCTCGCCGCCAGAATTGTGCGTTGTGCTATGTTGAGTTAGTCGGTGTCAACACCGTTCGGCCGGTGTTGAAAGCCGTCAACGCCGGTTGTATTCCTCCCTACTTAAAACACACCGATGGCTCGGTCGAATGGGCCGGCATCGGTGGTTTTGCCTTGGGTCAGGGATTGGGCGCTCAGATAGGCTATCAGGAAATCAGCCATCTGCTCACCAAAGGGGATATGATCATCCTGACCAGCGATGGCCTGGTCGAGGCCGGGAATCGCGCTTCGGAAATGTTCGGCTTTGAGCGATTGGAGCAAGCCATCCTCACCGGCCCAACCACCAGCGCCCAAGTCATGCTCGATCATCTCAAAGCCAACCTGGTCGCTTTTGTCGGCGACGCCGAACCCCACGATGATATCACTATCGTGGTGGCGCAGGTCTAGGCGGACAGCCAAACGGCTTATTATCCGCAGGGTTTGTGGTGGGAGCAGCCCGCGATTGATGCGGGCTTAAGGCAGGTTTAAGTTTAAAATGAAAAAGACCGGGATATCGTGTCCCAGTCTTTCAAAGGAGGAGAAGATTAACTACTGCACGGTTGCTAGTTTACTCGCATTTGGCATAGTTTACTTGACGCCTCCTAGATGCCCATTTTTCGCCAACCCTACGCTAACCTGATGTTGGCGGGCGGTCGTCGTCCAACTACCCTTTATTTTTATGACGAGGCCGCAGCCTGGACCACTTTTTAGTCGGGATAGTAAGATACCTCAACCACCCGACCCTCTTTGATCGTTAGAATGGCGATATCTGAGTCGCCCCAGCCCAGTTCGGTGGGCCGGTAGCTGACTTTGCCGGCCAGCAACTCGCCTTGCGCGTTGAGTTGGGCGGTAGGACCAATAAATTTAATGTAATGACCCATCATCTGGTCAGCCTGTTCGGCCGTCATCCCAATTTCAATGCGGTGGAAATCTCGCAAAAAAGGTTTACGGCCATTCCAGTCGATGAAGTAGATGAGCAAAATCGCCACCAGAAATAAGGCCAAAAGTGTAAGTCTGTAACGTTTGGGTCGATGCCGGAGTAACAGAAAGCCGATCAACAGCCAAAAGACCGTGTAGGCTAAGGTAAAATAGCTGTTGATGGATAGGGCGATCTCCAAATCAAAAAGCAAAAAGACGCCCAACGCAATTAATAGGAGCAGCCCCGCGACAAGGCTGTTCCGCCAATCCTGGTAAGCAGTGGTCATTTTTAACTTCTCCCCCAAAACTAAGCACAACACCCGGCGATGTGGTCAGAATCGCCGTAACTCAATTCTACACCTCTTTTTGGTCCTGCATAATTTTTTGCGGCTACTTTTTAATTTCAACGACAACGCCGGCTTCGGCCCACTCAAATAGATCACCGGAATGCTTAGAGTCGACCAGAATGCAGCCGTAGGTGACCGGATGGCCCAGATCATTGGTCCACAGCAACGTCGCCCCGTTACGTGATGGGAAACCGTGAAATCCGTTCATGAAATCAGCCGTAGGGACCGGTCGATAAATACCTATAAAATCAGGCATCCATAAGTTCCAGCTGGCGGCGTAGGCGTTGGTTTCGTGGCTCTGTACTTGAAAGATGCCGGGCGCGGTCGGGCTGGATGAGATACCAGTGCTGACCGGCCATTCCCATTTCAGTTGGCCTTGTTCATAAGCCCACAACTTCTGCTCACTCAAGCTGACCACGATACGCTTATCTTTAACAGCCGGCAGCGGCAGTAATGCGTCGGGCGAGGGAATGACGATTTCCTGGCCGGGCGACAGCGAATTGTTTACCCCGGGATTAGCCTGTTCAATCCAGGGGTAAGGTATGCCGTAATCAAAGCCAATGCTCGACAGCGTTTCGCCAAATTGGACCGTATGCCGCTGATCGTGGTGAAACACCCGCAGGTCGGCAACGGCCCAACTTTGGGTGGTGATGGCCGTGGTGACAGCCTCAGCGGTCTCATCCACCTTGAGATACTGCCCCGACTCCATCGTTTCGATCTGGCGGGTCAGCGATGGCTGAGCCTGGTCTGCATCTAAAGACCATTCAAATTGGGTCGAATTTGTTTCATTTAACCAAACGGATATCCACTGGTTCCACATATCCGGCTCAATTTTCAGTGAGACGGTTTCCTCATCGATGGGATCGTACGCCTGAACGGTGATCGTATGATTCAAAAATTTGTTAGCTTCGGCCACCGGCCGGCTGACATCGGTCAAGTCGGCGGTCACAGTTTTTATAACCAACGGCAGCCGGCCCTCAGCCAGAACGTCCAGGGGGGCCTGCGTCAGCTTAGCCATTGTCGCCTCGATATCGAGGGTTTGGCCCATCACCGCCGGCACCGCCTCGACCTGCCCATCGACCAGACGAATATCGGCATTGACCGGTTTCAGTTCAAATTGCGGGGCCAGGGTTTGCAGCGTTTGCCGGGCAGGCAGCGGGTCGAACTTCCAGACCGGCTCTAGTTCAATTTGTCCCCTGGTACCAACGAGCTGGCGCAGCGACTCCAGCGAGCGACCCTGCCGATGGGCCAATGTTGCAGTGGCCGTCGCATCGAGGCTAATGCCCAAAGCCTCCGGAATAAGGGCTTGCTCAGAGCCGTCCGCTTCCAGCACAATGCCGTGCTCTTGAGCTTGCGCCCGCAGCAGGGCCGCGGCGTCAGCCATCGAGCGCCCGCCGATATGAACCCCCGCGACATAAACGCCGGGCGCGATAACGTCGCTGCGATAGAAAAGTACACCGGCGGTAAAGAGAGCCACCATCATAGCCAGCAGCAAGGCGATAATCCCGCCTAAAGTCAGGTAGGTCAATCGCCGCCGGACAGAGGGTTGAGGTGACGGAGCGGGCGGCTGAGGCCAATAAGCCCACATTTCGGGTGGCGGCTCAGCCGGTTGGGGTAAGGGTGTTATGGCCGCCGGTCGCGTCGGTACAGCGGTCTGTTGAGGTTTTGCCGGGATAGTTTTTTGATTCATTGGGAAAAATTGGTCTTTTTAGGTTTCTATTTCAATAGTAAACAATTTAGTCAGTATGTCAAAGTTGAGGCTGTAAAAACCACTCTCCTCTGTTAGACGTATTGTTACCTCTTTTTGTTCCAAGATCAGTGTCCCTATTTTATAACCTCGTCGTTTAGGAATCGTTACGGATTTGTGCGATTCTTTTTAACAGCCGTCACGCCAAGCAAAAATCGATGAAGCCATAGATTAATTTGACTTGAAGGGCAAGACTCGTTATCTTATTAATAGTAATATTTTTATATTGGCCTAGCCAAAAGGCGGGTTCCTAAATATTATTATAAATAAAATCAATAGAGTTACATTTGAAGGGAGTAATTAATGGCTCAAAGCAACTCGGAGCTGATTGGCGCATTACGAGAAACGGCTAATCGCCTGGCGGATGGAGTAAAGTACGAGTGGGGGCATATGGGACGCTGTAACTGCGGGCATCTTATCCAATCCCTAACGGATATGTCTGACCATGAGATTGTAAAATGTGTTAACTTCCAAATGGGTGAGTGGACTGAACATGCCAAAGATTACTGCGAGGGAACCGGCCAAAACGTCGAAGATATCTTCTTAGCCCTGCACAATTTCGGCTTTAGCTATGAAGATGTCATTCATTTGGAAAATTTGAGCGACAAACGGGTCCTGAACCGATTGGGCGAAGGCCCTCAGCATTTGCGACGTAATGAAAAGCAGGATGTGATGCTTTATATGAGGACAATGGCCGATCTTCTAGAAGAGGAGCTTGTTTGAAGCTTACATCGGCTGTTTAACAGGAAATAATGGTATAAATCGATCTTAAATAAAGGCAAATTTAAATGAATAACGCTTTTTTTTCCACCAATGAAGTTGGTCAAAGAAGTAGAGGAAAGCTGTCATCTCATTCAGACACCGTTATGCAGTCGAGCATTACTATCTCGGCCGGTGGTCAAAAGAACTATTCTCCCTTATATATGGCCCGATTCTCACGCGACGATGAGGTATCTCAATCGGCAGCGGACACATATTTTGATCAGTTGCCGATCCAAATTCTTCTGGTCGAAGATGATGCGGCGGTGCGTGAATTATCGGCCCGAATATTGCGCTGGCATGGCTTCAGTGTTATCGAAGCAGATAACGGCGAACAGGCTCTACATAGACTGGGTGACCCATCCATTACTATCGATCTTCTGCTAACCGATATCGTTATGCCGCAGATGAGTGGTGAAGCGCTGGCTTTACAATTAAGAATAAGATTTCCGACCCTAAAGGTGCTGTTTACCTCCGGCTACAGTGATGATATTCTACGCCGACCGGATAAATGGGCTTTGGATCTTTCGTTTTTGCCGAAACCCTTCACGCCGACTAGCCTGGTGGAGCGCGTTCGGAAAATATTGAGCCAGACCTAAACCAGTTGTTTGACTAAGCGCCATCATATCGACAGCTCAAACCCCAATTTCAATAGGAGACCAGCCATGAACCAGAATGGCCATTCCAATGTTTCACCCGTAGAGGTTGCTGTTATCGGGGCCGGGCCAGTTGGCCTGGAGTTGGCGGTAGCGCTCAAACAAGCAGGCATCAATTATATCCACTTGGAAGCCAAACAAATTGGCTACACGATTTCTTGGTGGCCGCGCCAGACCAATTTCTTCAGCACGTCCGAACGTATTGCCATTGCCGGAGTCCCCATTCAAAATAACCATCAGGGACGGATTACCGGTGAAGATTATCTGGCCTACCTCCGGGCCATTGTCGAGCAGTTTGACTTACAAGTCAATACATATGAAGCAGTGACCATGATCGAAAGCAGCGAGGCGGGCTTTACGCTCAAAACCGAGTCATTGACCGGCCCGCGGGCATACCAGGCTAAACGGGTGGTTATTGCCAAGGGCGACATGGACATGCCCAACCGGCTCAACATTCCAGGCGAAGATTTGCCCCACGTCACCCATTATTTCGACAATCCCCATACTTATTTTCGCCGACGCTTACTGGTTGTCGGTGGACGGAATTCGGCCGTTGAGGCCGCTCTCCGCTGCTGGCGAGCGGGCGCGGAAGTGGCCATAAGTTACCGCCGGCCGGTTTTCAGCGAACGGGTCAAAGAACATATCCGCCCCGACGTTTTAGCTCAAATCGAAACCGGCACCATGACCTACTACCCGGAGACCGTTCCGATAGAGATTACGCCCCATCACGTCGTGCTTCAGCCCATACGCGATGGCCGGCCTATCGAGGCCGAACCGATCATTCACCCCACCGATTTTGTCCTGTTGGCCACCGGTTTTCGGGCGGATATGCGGTTGTACGAACTGGCCGGCGTCAAACTGGAAGGCGTTCGGGGGGTGCCTCACTTTAACCCCGAAACGATGGAAACCAACGTTCCCGGTCTTTATATTGCCGGGACCACGGCGGCGGGAATCTTTCAAGACCAATATCGCTTGTTTATTGAAAACAGCCACGAGCACGTGGTTAAAGTGGTCAAAGCGATTACCGGCCGACCGCTGGAAAGAATCGGCACGATCCCGGCTAGAAACTATGAACTGTCCCTGGAAAAATTCGACGCCAATTAGTGGTTTTGGCGACCGCCGGTTATCGTATGTGACTTTCGGGCAAATTTTTTAAGTACCTTTTTCCTCTAAACTAAGGACTTTTTTCCCTTACCAAAAACCAAATAATATTGTATCCTTAAGGTTATAACTGTATTACTTAATTTTGGATTGGAGTCCTGAGGTGATTAAACACAAACAAGCTATTCAATCGACCGTTTCTGCTATCTTGTTAGCCCTCTTTTTAACCTTAATTCCCCTTACGTTTTTAGATCACGTCGACGCCGATTCATCCGGTACTCATCGACATGTCCCATCTAAGCAATCTGAACTACTGAGCCTGGTCTATCTCCAGGACACCTCCTCCGCTCTGGCACCAACCACAGCCGACCAGAGCAACGATATATCGCCGCTAATGGGGTTGTTGGCCGGCGGTTTTGGGGTGGCGGTGGTCGGTGCAGTCTCGGTTATTGTGCTGCGGCTGGGTCCGGTAAAGTAACTCATTGACGAGATTAACCCCTTTATCATTGGCCTGATTTTCACCAAAATAAGTTTGACAACCCTCAAAGCTTATGATATACTTTCTCTTCGTTGAGCCAAGTATACTAACAACACAAACAAGACTATCAAAAAGATGAACTTTTATGTAAATTTTGGTAAGCGCTGGTTGTTTGGACGGTGTACTTGTTGTGCCTATCTTTGAAGGCTCCATTGGGGCGGGTAAAAGATAGGCGTGAGATTTGTTCTCACGCTTTTTTATTGTAAGATTCAGGTCTCCCATGTCTCCGTAGCTCAGTGGATAGAGCGTTTGGTTGCGGACCAAAAGGCCGTAGGTTCGAATCCTACCGGGGACGCCTGAAAAAACAGATAAAAATCTGTTTTGGGGAATTATCCTAAGTTTGATTTCTTGAGTAAGTGAACCGTCGCTGCTCAACCTAAGTTGAGTAGAGGAACTTCCCGACTCTCAGCCTCGGTAAGAGGCAAGATCGCCTCACGAAACAGTAAGTGAGGGCAAAGCACTGTAAGGTGTCTTTGACTACAACCGCAACAGAAAGCAAGTCAGCCCTGAATAGATTGAGGGGTGATGAGTGAAACGGTAGGGTAAGAGCCTACCAGCGGCCTTGGTAACAAGGTCGGCTAGGCGAGCGTGCGGTCGAGAGCAAGGTGAGTGGGCCAGGCTGTGGCTTGGTCTCACCGCAGCAACAACGGTGACCCAAAGTAATACTTTGTAAGCCAAGCGTTGCCAGGTATAATACCTGAGACAGATGACGGTTAAAACAGAATCGGGGGTATGACCCTTATTCAAGAAATCGGTATATTCGATGCGGGGTGGAGCAGAGGC
>JAGRCC010000187.1 GCA_020433785.1 Anaerolineae bacterium | reverse complement strand
TTTCAAACTAATCTCAGTATAGATTGTCAGATTTAGCTGAATTGACCGGGATTCCCCTCGCCAAAACCGGGGCTAAATCGGCTCCTCCCACACCGACCGGTAGGCCCCGATCTGTTCAAAATAGCCAATCAACCGCTCATAAAAAGGATGGACGCTAATCGTGGCGCTGTCGCCGATGACGATCAGTTTGCGTCGAGCGCGGGTTAGCGCCACGTTCATGCGGCGGGTGTCGGCCAAAAAGCCGATGTCGCCGGCCAGGTTGGCCCGCACCAGCGAGATGATAACCGCTTCCTTCTCTCGACCTTGAAAACCGTCCACCGTATCAACCTCGACGCCAAGCGGCTCGAGCGGCTCCCGCAGCAGCCGCACCTGGGCGGCGTAGGGGGTAATGACCGCGATGTCGCCGGGCCGTACGCCCGCCGCCAGCAGCGCCTCGACTTTGCGACCGACTAAAATCGCCTCCGGTGAATTGCGGCGGCTCTGACCGTCCGGCTCGATCTCCTCATCGTAACTGGCTCCGGCGGTGTCGATATAATCAACCGGCGTTTCAGTCAAGGCTTCAGCGGTTACGCCTGGTAGGTCGCTGAGCAAATGCCCTTGCACCGAGGGATCGGCTTGCAGGGTGTCGTCGTAAAATTCCTGGGAGGGGAAATTCATGATCGCTTCGTGCATCCGGTATTGGACGGTCAACTGGCGCGAGATAGTCGGTCCCAGTTCGGCCATCAGCCGCTCCATCAGACTCAGGCCAAAGCCTTGAGCGGCGGCTTCGGGCGAGACCACGGTTGGCGGCAGTTGGCAGTGATCGCCGGCCAGGATAATCCGGTCGCTGCGCAAAATCGGCAGCCAAACGCCCGGTTCAGTGCTCTGACCGGCTTCATCGATCACGCCCAGATCGAAGCGACGCCGGCCCAACACTTCGCTGCTTAGACCGGTGGTCGTCGCGCACAAAATCCGGGCCGAGTCGAGAATCCGCTCGACGGTTTGGGCTTCGATGCGGCGGGCGTCGGTCAGCATCTGTTTGGCCTCCTGGCGCATCTCGCGTTTGGCTCCCGGCTCCGGTCTGGCCCGCTTAAATTTGCCGGCCTGATCGCGTAAGGCGTACGCTTCGCGGATGAGCTTACGGGCGATCTTCATATCGGGGTGGTTATCGACCAGCAGATCGAGGGTGTGCTCCCGCAGTTGGGGTAAAACCCGGGCCGGATGGCCCAGCCGCAGCACGCGTTCGCCCGCCGCTAGCAACCGCTCAAACACGTTATCGACCGCCAGATTGCTGGGAGCGCAGGCCAGCACGGTTTGGCCCTGCCGCACCGCCTGCCGGATAACCTCGACCACGGTGGTGGTTTTGCCTGTCCCCGGCGGCCCGTGAATGATGGCCACATCGTTAGCCGCCAAGGCGAAACGAACTGCTTCGAGTTGGGGCGGGTTAAGGCCATGATCCAGTGGAGCGGGAGCCGAGTCGGGCTGTTTTTGGAACGAGGGCGGCTGTTCGTACAGCAAGACGCGGCGCAGCTCGGCCGTCCGGTCGCCGCGAGCGGAGCGGGCGCGGGTCAACGCGTCTCGCTGCCGCTGCCGGGCGATTTCGTCGTTTGAGACATCGAGCCGGAAGGTAGGGCGGCTGGTTTCAGTCTCCGGCCATTCGTTGAGAGCCACCTGAATCGTTTGGCGGTCACGCTGGCTAACCACGCCCCGCCAGGCGGTGTCGCCGCCGCTCTGCTCTTCGGTCAGGATCACCGGCGTCCCCACTTCGAGCCGGTGCCAGGGTAAAGATTGGTTCTGGCTGCGTTTGGCCAGCGTCACCAAAATGCGGCCGCCCAGCCCGCCGTATTCATCGATGATCACTAATTGGACCAATGTGTGGCCGGTGCGTTCGGCAGCCTCATCCGAACCGGCGCGCTGCATCTCGGCCAGCAACTGCGCTTTTTCAGCTTCTGCTTCCAGGTCGAGCAGCCGCGCCAAACGTTGGAAGTGATCTTCGTCCGTCCCGGCCGAGGCGCGACCGGGGTCGGCCTGCGTCCAGGCCCGAATGTGGCGATGATTGAGCTGGGCGCCATCGAGGGCTTTGACCAGCGAGTCGGCCAGCGCGTCGGGAATGTCGACCGTCGCTTGCCGGCCGGTTAGTTCGATCCGGCCGATAGCATCGCGGCTGGCGCCGCCGGTTTCAATCATAAAGCGCAGAATAGCGCCCTTGTTAATGCCAGGCGGGAGGTTGTCGAGAAAGAGTAAAGTCATCGCTTATCACTTGTCGCGTTATATGGGTCAGAAATTACCAGGTAAGACATCGCTAACGCATTAGGCTAATGCGGATTGTATACCAGGCCTGGTTAAATGGCGAAAAAGTTACGGACGGTTTTTGAATTTGACACAGTATTAAAATCGTGATAAATTCTGCATTGTAGTTAGTAGGTGGCTTGAATCAACGTAGGATTTTTAATCTGAAGTGATTGTACACCGCTAGCCAGGATAAGTTAATTTTAGTGAAAGGAGGTGTATAGTCATGTCAGATCGTGTCACTGGAACCGTTAAGTGGTTCAATGCCACTAAAGGCTATGGCTTCATTGAACGCAGTGATGGGAAAGATGTTTTTGTTCACTACAGTGCGATCAACGGGTCCGGCTATCGTTCACTCCAAGAGGGTCAACGTGTCGAATTTACGGTTGTTGAAGGCCAAAAAGGGCTGCAAGCGCAAGATGTGATTGTGCTCTAGTTTGGTAAATTTATTACCAGATTGATAAAAAGTGTGTCCTATTAGCGGGGCACACTTTTTGTTTTGGAGGACTTTATCATGAAGTCAACGCTAGATAGTGGCACTATTTTAAAGCAAGCTAAGTCATTGCATGAAAAAATTCGTTCGTGGCGACGGCAAATTCATCGCTACCCGGAATTGGGCTTTACCGAATCGCAGACGGCCGGGTTGATTGCCGCGGCTCTGTTTGAGCTGGGAATCGAGCCGGAGACCGAAGTGGCCAAGACCGGCGTGGTGGGCGTGATCAAGGGCGGCGACGGTCCGGCGGTTGGCCTGCGCGCCGATATCGACGCGCTGCCCATTACCGAGCAAAACGGCACCGACTTTGACAGCACCCGCCCCGGCTTGATGCACGCCTGCGGCCACGATGCCCACACTGCCATGCTACTGGGAGCGGCGGCCCTTTTAAAGTCGCTGGCCGATCGCGGCCAACTGCCGGGGACCGTGCACCTGCTTTTCCAGCCGAGCGAGGAAGGCCAGGACGAGGAAGGCAAATCCGGGGGAATGCGCATGGTTGAAGAAGGCGCGCTCGATGGGCTGGATGCCATTTTTGGACTGCATGTCGATCCGGGCCTGCCAGTCGGGACGGTGGCGACCCGGCCCGGCCCGATGATGGCCAGCGCCGACACCTTTACCCTGACTCTACACGGTCAGGCCGCCCATGCCGCGCGGCCGCACCAGGGACTTGATACTATCGCTCTGGCGGCGCACGTGATTCAGGCTGTCCATCAAATTGTCAGCCGGCGGCTCGATCCGATTGGCGAAGGCGTCATCACCATCGGCACCATTCAAGGCGGCACCAAAGACAACATCATCGCCGATACGGTCACGATGACCGGCACGATTCGCAGCTTTACACCGGAAAATCGCGACCTACTCCATACCGAATTACACCGGGCGTGTCAGATTGTCGAGCCGTTAGGGGGGCGCTGTGAGTTAAACATACTTACCGGCTACCCGCCGCTGGTGAATGATGTGGCTATGGCCGGCTTGATGCTGTCGACAGCGCGTGATTTGTTGGGGGCTGAAAAGATGCGGGTTGCGGAAAAAATTATGGCGGCGGAAGATTTTAGCTTTATGGCTCGAACCGTACCGGGCAGCTTTTTGCGCCTGGGCGTCTATAACCCGACCTGGCCGCAGGCTTATCCGGTTCACACCCCCACCTTCCGGATCGATGAGGACGCGCTGCCGATTGGCACCGCCATGCTGGTCGCCACGGCGCTGGCCCGAATGAATTTGTAGGCTTATAGTTAATCGGGACTTATGCAGTTTCAAAGGTGACAGTCACTTGAGTACGCTAAAACGACTTGTTTGAGCCATCCAAGTGCTGATTTATCGACAATAAGTGACTGTCACCTGGTTTTTTGCGTAAGTCCTATTAACGAGACGATCCCCCCCAACCAACCTGCTGCTGATGTAACATTGTCCCGTTATAGTCCAAAACCAAGACGGCTAGCCCCCACAGCCAATGGTGCCCGAGGTAGATGGTGTAGTCGTCGCTGGCCACAACTTGCCAACGATACCGGTTCCACTGCCGCGAGAGCCGATCAACGGCGTTAATGGCTGGCGGTGGCGACCCCTCATAAGGGGTGGCCAGTCGTTCCGAGCCGGTGAGGGGGTTCGCCGGATCGGGGCGGGATTGATCGCCTATCGCCAGGCGGTAATGAACGAAAGGCAGTAAAGCCACGGCCGTACTAATCGGTGTCAGGTTGAGGTGGAGTTGGTGACGTTCCAGTTCGTCGGCGATTTTGCGGTCGAGTTCCTGCTGCAAGTCGGCTCGGGCCTGTTCGGCTTGGTCCGGCTGGCCGGTGTCGATTTCGGCCATCAGCCGCCGGTAGAAGCCGGTCAGCCGCAGTAACACCTTCTCTAGCCGCGTCTGCATTGACTGCTGCAACTTGGCGGCGTGGTCGGCTGCGCGTTGGCGCATGAGCGCGGCGGCCTGTTCCGGCTGTGGCTCGAGGGCGGGCGAGGGTTCAGGCGGGTCGGCTAGCGGAGCCGTGGACCGGATGAGCGCCTCCGCCGCCGGATCGGGCCGGCCGTTGGCGTCCAACACGATGGTTTCAAACATCTCCTCTTTTTCATCAGAGCGATAGGTCACCCGAAAATTAAAAATCTGGACCCACGGCTGCCGGTCGTCAACGGCCGTCTCGACCAGCCGGAATTCAGGTCGCCGCAGCGACGGCTTCAGTTCCGTCTCCAGCGCCACCACCACCTGCCGGGGGTAAGCCAGCCGGGCCAGTTCGCCCTGGCCGTCGAGGAGAGCCAGCATTCGCTCGAAAATGCGGCTGCCATAGACCAGCACATCTTCATGCGGCGACAGGTCGCGGGGTTTGTCGTGGCCGGTGGGAAAGACCAGATACAGCCGCGGCCGGCCAAAGTGCGTGGCCAAGGTGTCCGGCAGTTCGACGATGAGTTCGTCCGGCCCGGCCTCGATGGGCGCGCCAAAATGGGTAAAAAAAGCCTCGGCAAAGGCCCGCATTGAGGATGGAGGCGCTGTGGTCATGGCGGCCTGACCTCGTCCATCGCCTCGAGCAAATCAGACAGCTCATCCGAGGCCGAGCGGATCGTGTCGTACTCGGTTTGGGCCTGGCCCAAAACCCGGTCCAATTGTGCGATCAGTTGGGCCAGTTCGGCTTCCGACAGGCTCTCTTCCCAGGCCGCTTCAATTTGGCGCTCAAAGCTGCGGTCGTCGTCCGATTGACCCAGAATTAGATCCAATTCGCCGATGACCAGCTCGAACATGCGGATTTTGCGGGCCAGTAAA
Source organism: Anaerolineae bacterium (assembly GCA_020433785.1). The sequence continues at coordinate 2,049 of JAGRCC010000187.1, read as the reverse complement.
TCGAGGATATAGGCTTCAATGGTGTTGTTGGCCGACAGATTGAAGATCGAAACGTCGGCTTGCTGGCCCAGGCGGTGCAGACGGCCGACGCGCTGCTCGATGCGCATGGGGTTCCAGGGCAGATCGTAATTGATGAGCTGGTGGCAGAATTGCAGGTTGTGGCCCTCGCTGCCCGATTGGGTGCTGACCATCACCCGGGTCGAGTTGCGAAAGCGGCGGACTGTTTCTAGGCGGTCCAGCGCCGGCAAGCCGCCGTGAAAGGCGACCGTCTCGATCCCGGCCTGGTTCAGTTCTTTGACCAGCAGTTCCAGCGTGGGCAGATAATCGGTGAAGATGAGGAATTTGCCGGGATACTGCGCCAGCAGATCGAGCGTCGCCACCAGCTTGCGGCTCTGTCGAATGCCCCAGGCCAGCACCAGCGCCTCGGCCAGGTGGGGGTCATCGGGCCGGCGATCGACCAGGCTTTGCAGCGAGCGAGCGGCGGCGGCCGGGCTGGAACAAAGCTGTTTTTGCAGGCTCATCAGGCTCATTTGCAGCGCCCCACGGGTGGGCTGGCTGTCGCTATCGGCCGGCTGGCGCAGTTCTTGCCGGATATAGACGGTCATCGTATCGTACAGTTGGCGCTCCGGCGGAGTCAGGTCGAAGGCGTAAATCGCGGCCCGGCGCGGCGGAAATTTCACACCCACGCTGCTGCGCCGGTTGCGAACCATCACCTCGCGCAGCAGTTGGCGCAGCGCCGCCGGGTTGTCCGGCGTCACCGGCTTGCGCTTTTGCCGGGCCTCTAGGGCGGCCTCGGTCAGGTTGAGGACGCAGACAAAGCTGTAGCCCTGCCAGAAGGTGGGCCGGATCGCTTCAAAGTCAATGACCTCGTAGCCGTCGGCCAGCAGCGATTCGATGGTTTGCACGGCCCGCCGCCCGGGCCGATCAAGCCGCAGGTTGGGCAGGTCGTTGATGTCGGTGGTGCGTTGGTAAATCCGCTCGCCTTGGGCCAGCGCGTCGCGGCGTTCCTGCCTGGTGAGCCGCAAATAGGGCAGCGGCGGGGTATGGCTGTACACGAGGCGCGCGGTGTAACGGGGTTCGGCCCGTTTGATGAAGTTGTCTCGAAATGCCCGGCGCGTGCCTAAGTGGCCGGGGCGCAGGATGGTAATCAGGTTGTACAGTTCCAGCAGATGGTTATGAACCGGGGTGGCGGTCAGCATCAACACATACTGCTTGCGAATTTGATTGACGAATTTGTAGGCGGCGGTCTGATGATTTTTCAACTTGTGGGCTTCATCGATGATCAGCAGATCGTAACTGCGGCTGAGCAGCCGCTCGGCCCATTGCGCCGATTTAGCCCGGCTCAGCGAGATGATGTAGCGGGCGGGTTGGTTCTCGACGGGGGCGTCGGGCCACTGGCTTAGGTCTTCGAGCACCTCAAACGACTCGTGGAATTTAGCGGTCATTTCTTCCTGCCACTGCCAGGTCAGCGACGCCGGGGTGATGACGAGCACGCTGTTGACCAGCTCCCGCTCAAGCAGCTCCTTCATGACAATCCCGGCCTCGATGGTTTTGCCCAGCCCCACCTCGTCGGCCAGCAAAGCCCGCCCGCGCATATCGCGCAGTACTCGCAGCGCGGCGTCGAGCTGGTGCTGGTAGTGATCGACGCTGATGTCGTCCAGACAGATCAGCCGGTCGAAGCCGGTCGTCACCCGCAGCCGCTCCGCTTGCAGCCGGAGTTGGTACAGCCCCGGCGGCGACAGCGGCGCGTCCGGTCTGTACCAATCCGCCGGAACCGTCACGGCTTCAATCACCGGCGGCGGCAGTTCGAGACCCAACGTCGCCAGGATATCGCCGGTCGGGGCGGCGTCACGCGAGCGCCCGCAGTGGGGGCAGGTGTCGATATTGGAGGCAATGGGCCAGCCGCAGGTAGGACAGGGTAACTCGCCCGCGGAGAGTTGTTTCTTTGGCGGCGGGGTTGGGGTGGATAGGGGCAGCCATTCCAGTTTGTCAGTGGTCATTGGTGTAACTTAAGAATGAAATTTAATTAACCTGAGTTCGGAAATAGAT
>JAGRCC010000186.1 GCA_020433785.1 Anaerolineae bacterium | reverse complement strand
TCCATCACATGAATTCTATCCATAAGTTCCTCCTCTTTGAAAATAAATTATTTTGTAGAACAAATCAGCGATTTGTTTGTAGTAGGGCAAGTTAGCAACTTCCCCTACTCATTTTGCCCTAACGGTGACGGTCATTTTTGAAGGGACAAAGCCGTTGATGGCGTCGATCAGACGGGTATTTTTGACCCAGTGACCGTCACCTTGTTCTGGGCTGCGGACCTGATATCTTACCGGAGGTAAGTTTAACATTTAAAGTTAAAGATTTTCTGAGAAAGGGATTAAAACGGTTCAGTAGCTTTAGGATAGGGTATCAGCGCGTCATAACTGACCCCCGTCAATCTTTCCGATTCTTGCCAGAGCCGGTTGGCCGCAGTGTGATCCCTGGCTGCGCGGGGGAGTCTGGCTTGGGCCGGGTAGCCCGTGATTTCGAACCAATCGCCTGGGCCGTAGTAGTCGCCGCCTTGAACGCCGGGGGCCGTGGCGACGTACAACTGCGGTAAAGCGCCCATCACAGCACTTTGGAGGAAAGGCGTGAGCAGAAGCATTAATAGTTTTTGGAAAAACGCGTTGTCAATGTCGATGCCGGCGTGTTGCAAGTTGGTAGCCGAACCACCGGGGTGCGCGGCCAGGCTAATGGTGGTGACCTTGGCTGCGGCCAACCGACGCTGTAACTCAAGGGCAAAGAGCAGATTGGCCAGTTTACTCTGTCCGTAGGCCAGCCAGCGATGGTACCGCCGTTTATGCATTAGATCATCGAACTTCATCCGGCCGATGTAGGCCATGATACTTGAAATGGTCACTACTCGGCTGTTAGGTTGCTTTATCAGCCGCTCTAAAAGAAGGCCGGTTAAGGCAAAATGCCCTAAATGGTTGGTGCCAAGCTGTAACTCGAAGCCGTCGGTGGTGTGACACAGCGGCGGAATCATAATCCCGGCGTTGTTGATCAGTAGGTCGAGCCGGTCATATCGGGTCAAGAACGCAGCGGCAAAGGTTCGAATCGAGGCCAGATCAGCCAGGTCGAGCGGCATGACCGCCAGTGAAGCCGTCGGCGCCTGCTGTCGAATTTTGTCACAAGCGGCGTTGGCCTTTGGCAGATTGCGGCAGGCCATGACCACGTGGGCGTTTTTGCTCGCCAGAGCCAGCGCGGTTTGGTAGCCTAAGCCGCTGTTGGCGCCGGTAATGACAGCAATGCGGCCGGTTTGGTCGGGGATGTTAGCGGTTGTCCAATGGTGGATGGTATTCACGATGACTCCTAATAAAAATAAGACCCCACATCATATTGTGGGGTCTTATTCTAGCGGGGAACAATTAAACGGGTGTTAGTTATTCGTTGTTTATTGAGATTTAGCTTGAACGATGTCGATAACGGCCGCTTTGATCGTATTGTCTTTACCTTCTACCGATTCGCCCTTGACCGCAATCCGACTGCCGACTTTAATATCGTCGAATGAAACATCGGCTCCGTCACGGGTGCGATATTCGGTCGAACCATCGGTGACGATAGTGATGTCAGTGCCGTCGCGATTATGGACGGTTAAGTTCGCCCCGTCGATGGCGGTAACTTCGCCGCCGCGAAAGCCTTGGCGTGGCCCTCCCTCGCCGCCCTTCATGCCATGGGCGTGTATCAGGACCAGACGAGCCGTCAGTGAACCGTCGCTTTGGGTTTCCCCAAAGGCCATTACGGTGCTGTCGGTAGTGACGTCCGTGATTGAACCGGCCTCGTTATCGCGACCCAGCCGGAAGGTGGTCTTGTCGTCGGTGGTAATGATGGTGGTGGTTTCGTCACGGGGATTGTCGACCGTAATTTGTCCGCCGTCGATATTGGTGACGCGACCGCCGGCCATATCGCCGGCCGGCATCACCGTTACCCCACGCGCCTCGACCGACCCATCGTCATTCCGCTGGCCGCGAACACCGATATTGCTGCCCACTTGAATATCGCTAATACTGCCGTCGCTGCCGGTTTCAACCAGGAAAACTTGGGTGTCCTCGGTCGTATTAACCGTGATCGATTCGCCATCGCGATCGGAAACGGTTAGCGTGCTGCCGTCGATGGCGGTCACTTCGCCAGTCACGCCGCCATGAGAGCCTTTATGACCGCGACCCGGTCCTTCTTGAAAGTAGCCGAACTCGCGGGGGCCATCGGAAAAGAAGTCATCGCCGTGGTGACCTTGAAAGGCAAAGGCTCGTGCCCCAAAGTCCGACCGGCCTAGAAACCCCTGAGCCAGGGCTACGGCGCTCATGGCCAGGACGCCGGCCAAAGCCAGCGTGGCCACAATGCCGCCGATAATTACATTTTTTCGTGTCAGTAAACGTTTCACTGCAATCTCCCTTAGAATTATGTTGTGAAGCGATTTGTGTTTGAACTGTCTTTATTCTAAAGAAGAAATATGCAGAAGTTGCGCAGAATTTTTTCAGTTTGTGTGAAATTTGTTTTTGGGTCCTTTTGCATAATTCAGAAGATCTGGCTACTATCTTGTATTGACTAGGACTTACGCCGTTCCCTAGGTGACAGTCACCTGGGGTCCTGTTGACCTGTAAAATTTGATGAATAGCAGCGCTTATGATCGGCCAAACGATTGACGAACGTTACCAAATTGAAGCTTTAATTGGGCGCGGAGGAATGGGCGCGGTTTACCGGTCTAACGATCTCATCGAGGATCGACTCGTCGCCATTAAAGTGCTCCACTATTTTTTGGACACGCAAACCGATGTCGCCCTCACTCGCTTTCAACGTGAGTTTCGCGTGCTGGCCCAATTAGACCACCCTCGAATTGTCCGGGCTTTTGGGTATGGTATGTATCAAAATATGCCCTATTTGGTCCTGGAGTTTCTGTCGGGCCAAACTCTGGCTCAAGAGCTGTCGAACGGCCTGATCCCCTGGCCCCGGCTATTACCCATCGCTCGCCAAATCTGCGAAGCGTTGGTGTACTTACACGATCAATCGATTATCCATCGTGATTTGAAGCCCGGCAACCTGATGATTCAAAACCACGGGGATCCCCAGGTCAAACTCATGGATTTTGGTTTAGTTAGACCGGCCAATTTTTCGCAGCATCTAACTCAAGAAGGTGTGGCGCTAGGCACCGTTTCTTATATGGCCCCCGAACAGGCTCAAGGTTTCCCGGTCGATTTTCGAGCCGACCTGTATGCTTTAGGCGTCATCCTCTATGAGATGGTCACCGGGCGTCCCCCTTTTATCCACGACAACCCGGCGATGGTCTTGATGCAGCAGATTACCTCCTCGCCGCTGGCCCCCAGCCAATTTAACGCCAACATCGATGAGTCGCTCGAGCAGTTGATTTTGCAACTGCTGGCTAAAGAACCGGCCCAACGCCCTTCGACCGATGAGGTTGTGGCGACCCTGGCCCTGCTAGCCGATGACGCGCCGCCAGCCATGAGCCGGTCCAAACCCAAACGAGTCGATTTGATTCCCCGCGTGCCGCTCATCGGGCGAGAGCAGGCTTTAGCTGAGGTATGGCAGGTCTGGTCGCAGGCGCAGTCAAGCCGGGGGCAGACCGTGTTGGTTGAGGGTGCGGCAGGCATCGGCAAAACACGCCTGCTCGATGAGGCGGCGGCGCAGGTGCGGCTAACTGGTGGCAGTATCGTGCGTGACCACTGCCGCGAATATGGGTCGCTGCCCTATTATCCGCTGATAGATATGGTGGCGACCACGCTGGACAGTTTGCTCACGGTTCGCCCTTCGCTGCCGGTCGAATTGAGCCGGCTGCTGCCGGGAGCATCGGATAGTATCGAGACCTCGACGGCCGGCGATCAGGCCGAGGCCCGGCTGCGAATTTTTATGGGGTGCTGGACGGTATTTCGCGAAGCCGGCCAATCGCAGCCATTGATGATCGTTGTTGAAGATATCCAGTGGGCCAATTCGGCCACATTGGAACTGCTCGGTTATCTGGCCGAGCGGATCGAGTCAAGCCCGATTTTGTTGGTGATGACCTATCGTTCGGAAGAGATCGAGGCTCATTCGCCGCTGGCCCAACTCCAACAGGAACTATGGCGCCGGAACCAGGCCAAGGTGATTCGCCTTGAAGCGCTAAGGCCGGAGCAGGTTAAGGATTTTTTGAAAATGGCTTTGGGGCAGGCGCAAGTTCCCCCATTGGTGGTTGATAGTTTCTATGAGACCACCAATGGTAACCCCTTTTTCATTGAAGAAACCCTTAAAGCGCTGGCGGCCGAAGGGCAAGTGGAGCAATGGATCAACCAACCTTCGAGCCAATCCGGCCATTACACGGGCCTAGCGCTGCCGCTGCCTCTGCCGCAAAATGTCCTGGTCCTGGCCGAGCGTCGTTTGGCCCTTTTATCGGTCGAAGACCGGCCGATTTTGACCACTGCGGCTGTGCTCGGTTCGGAATTTTCTTTCTCACTATTGCAAATGGTGGCTCAACTTGATGAGGATGATTTGCTGGATGCCATCGACCGGCTCTTAGCCGCGCGTTTAATCGAGGAACTGCCGCTGCAGGCTGGTGAAGATCGCTATCGTTTTAGCCAAGAGGCGCTGCGACAGGCGCTGCTCAATACCCTTAGCCAGCGTCGCAAGCGGCAGCTGCACAAGCGTACCGGCAACGCCATGCAGAATCTGATCGACACGTCTCGTCCCCAAACCTGGCCGATTTTGGCGTACCATTTTACCCAGGCCGGCGAGTATAACCAGGCGCTGAACTATTGCCTGCAGGCCGGCCACGCTGCGGCGAAGGCCTACGCCAACGCTGAAGCCGTGACCCACTACCGGCACGCCCTGACCATTATTGAGATCTCGGATCGGGTTAATTCAATTGGTGAGGAACAGCTCCGGGATTTATACATCAACCTGGGGCGCAATCTGGAGATGGCTGGAAAATATGATGAAGCCTTACAAATTTACCAGGCGTTGGAAGCGCTAAGCCGGGAACGGTCGAGCCAACCGTTAGAATTAGCGGCCTCACTGGCTCAAGCCACTATTCGGGCCACAAGCACGCCGGTTAACGATCAGACGCAAGGCGAAGCACTCTCGCAGCGGGCGCTGGCGTTGGCCCAGAAACTCAATGATCCCCAAGCTGAGGCCAAGGCGTATTGGAATTTGCTGCTGCTCTTTAAAGATACCGAGCGATTTCAAGAGGCGCTTGATTGCGCCCATCAGGCGATTACCATTTGCCGGCAGTACGGACTGCCAGAGCAGATGGCTTATGTGTTCAATGATATGGCCTGGGTTTATCTGGGTCTCGGCCGGACGGACGACATCGATACCAGCCTGGAGCAGGCCCGCACGTTATGGCGCCAGTTGAATAACAAGCCCATGCTGGCCGACAATCTTAGTGTGAGCGCCAGTCAAAAGTATTTTCGCGGCAACTTTCAGGGCGCGTTTGAACTGGCCGAAGAGGCGTACCAAATTAGCCAATCAATCGACAATTTTTGGAATCTGGCCAACAGTCAGTGGGTCATGGCCCACGTTTACATGGAATATGGTGAGTTCGGGCGGGCTGTCGAGGTGTTGGAGGCGACCATTCAGTTGAGCGATGAAGCGGGATGGGTTTTTGGGCAGGTGACTACCCGCGCCGATTTGGGGCTCGTTTTCGGGCTGATGGGCGATATCGAGCGAGGTCTTGACGCTGTCCGTTCGGCTCAGGTCAGAGCCGAGACCTTTCCCAATGACAGCCGTTTGTATGCGATGGGTGTTACGGCTCAATTGTATATACTGGCCGGTGATGTCGCCGGAGCTGAGAAAATCCTCGAAGAAAGCGCCCTTCTGCTTAACCCCGATAATGCCTCCAATTTTGCCTTGGTCTGGATCACCTTGGCGGAAGCTCGGGTTCTGCGGATTCAAGGCCATTACCAACAGGCGCTGGCCACAATTGATCATTTCGTTGGTCTGCTTGACCGGCTGAAGTTTCAAGCCTTTAAAGCCGATGCCTTATGGATCAAGGGCCGGATTTTGGCGGACCTTGACCATGTTGACGAGGCTATCGATATGCTGGCGCAAGCGCGACACCTGGCCGAAACCTTGGGATCGCGTTATACGCTGTTGATGATCTTAGAGACGCTTTATCGGGTTGAGGCGCAGCGAGGTCACGTAATTCCTGCCGCCGACGTGCGCCGGGAAGCCAGGCCCTTAGTCGATCACATTGCCGATGGCCTCCCGGCCGATCTGCGTCCATTTTTCTTGGATTTACCGGACATAAAAGCCATACTGACGGATTAAATTGCCATATGCCGCCCACTGAACATGACCGCATTGTTGTCACCGGCCGCGCGCGCGGGGTGGTGATCACCCTCCAAAAAATCATTTTGTTTGTGACCCGTTACTGGCTGCTGCTGGCCGTGCTGCTGGCCTGGCTTATTTTGGCCTTGGGCTTCCTGGCCCCGGTGTTTATGGCGGCTGGGCTGCCCGGAGCCGGCCAATGGGTGTATGAGTTCCTCGCGCCGCACAATCACCAACTGCCGCAGCGATCCTACTTTTTGTTTGGCCAGTCCGGCGGTATTCAAACCTACTCGCTGGAGCAGCTGCTTGAATTTGGAGCCGATCCCTATAACCTGCAAGCCTTCATCGGCAATGCCGAGATTGGTTACAAGACGGCGCTCAACCATCGCATGATTGCGATTTTTGCTGCGATTGTGGTGGGGGGACTGGGCTGGGGGCTGGCCGGGGGGCGGCCAAAAGTGAGCTTTGTGTGGTTAGTGGTGCTGGCCCTGCCGCTGCTGGCCGATGGCATCAGCCATATGATCAGCGACAACGGCGGCTCCGGCTTTCGTGAGGTCAACGCCTGGGCTGTGGCTTTAACCGGCGGGATTTTTTCGCCGTCGTTTTATCAAGGCACGACCATCGGTACGCTCAATTGGTGGCTGCGTAACGTAACCGGCGTGGTGTTTGGGTTAGGCTTAATTTGGTTTTTATGTACCTTTCTGTCCGTTCGATTTGCCGCCGTTCGGGCCAAGCTCGAACCCAAGCTGCGGCGTATTGGGGCGGTGAAGTAAAAAGGGAGATTAGAGATTGGCGATTGGGCGATTGATTTGATTACCCCGAGAGAACTGTCCCATCCGCCGAACGGTATGTACCGAGTGCCGAACGGTTCGTACCGCCGCCGAACGGTCCGTAC
>JAGRCC010000185.1 GCA_020433785.1 Anaerolineae bacterium | reverse complement strand
TAAAAATAAGAATTCAGCCTTTTGTGACTATTCGGGCAGATATGTTAGAATTTTTTAAAGTAATATGATTAATGGGGTGAATCGATGATGAATTTTTCAGGAAAACGGATTTTAATCACCGGTGCCTCGCGGGGCATTGGTCAGGTAACGGCTATGGCGTTTGCTCAGGCGGGTGGTCGAGTAGCGCTGCATTATCATCACCATAGGAAGGCAGCTGAACAAGTTTATAGCCAGTTGCCCGGTGCGGACCACCTGCTTGTTCAGGCCAATGTCGCCGAGCCTCAAGCGGTAGCTCGAATGGTCGAGCAGACGATAGCAACTTTCGGACAGATCGACATTCTGGTTAATAACGCCGGCATCTACTATGATCACCCCCTTGACGAGACATCTTATGCTGACTGGCTGCAAGCCTGGCAAGATATCATCAACGTCAACCTGATCGGAGCAGCCAATGTGGCTTACTGTGTGGCCCGACATATGATCGAGCGGCGAGCCGGGCGCATCGTGAACGTGACCTCGCGCGGCGCTTTTCGAGGCGAACCGACCGCGACGGCTTATGGCGCCAGCAAAGCCGGGCTCAATTCGTTCAGCCAGTCTTTAGCCAAGCATCTCGCTCCGTACAACATATATGTCTCGGCGGTGGCTCCAGGTTTTGTAGAAACGGATATGGCCCGTGAACTGCTCGATTCGCCAGTAGGCGAAGCTATTCGGCAACAGAGCCCGTTTAATCGCGTGGCTAAACCGGAAGAAGTAGCTTACGCCATCCTATTTTTGGCCTCTGAAGGAGCCGAATTTGTCACCGGCGGCATTATTGATGTAAATGGGGCCAGTTACTTGCGCTCATAGTTATCCGGTCCGGCTATGACGAGTCATACCAAAATCATCCTCGCCGGATTAACTGCCGGTTTTCTCCTTTTACTAGCCGGTTATGTTGATGCTGCCTTAGTACTGTTCACCATTGGTGTATTTGTGCGTTGTATTGATATTGGCGATAAATAGACACGCTATCAAAGACAATTACCCCACTTTAAACAATTAACACTTTTTCAACAAAATCAGTACTAAATTCACATTGAACTGAACGCATCATTGGGAGTACAATATTTTTAATTCCTTGTATTCTGCCAATCCGGTTACAGGACCATACCTACTCCAAATTAAACAACTGATGTTCGGAGTACTGACCCGATAAATCGAGATTCATTATCCGGGTATTTTTTACTGTTGCCGGGCGTTTGCCGGCAGCTATGAAACAGTCGGGAGAGACCAATGACAAAGAAAACAATCATTTTATTTCTAAAAGCCCTTATCATCGGCCTAATCCTCAATGTTGGGGTTCAACAAGCATCAAAGATTGATCAGGTGGCTAGCAGTGAACCGCTGACAAGCCCTCAAATTGAACTTCAGACCAGTCATACCCCTTTGGTTATTAAAGCCAATCGTTCTGAATAGAAGCATCCTATCTTCGTAAACGTAGAACCTTTTGTACGATAACTTAAGTTTGTCTTCCTCAAAAAACAGGGTTTTTGTACCTACGGCAAATTCAAGTTTGTCTTAGGCTACCCGAACTATTGAGCTGATTCAGCTTTCCCAAATAAAAAGGCGTGCGAGACTAAGCATAGTTCGCACGCCTTTCGGTGTCCGGACGGGATTGATCTAATCCTAAACCCAACCGCGCAGTTTGGCTGCTTCAGCGACTCGCTCAACGGCTACCAAGTAGGCTGCCAGCCGGTGATGCACCCCTTTCAATTCAGCCACCCGATGTACGCCATGAAAAGCCTCTGACATTTTTCGATCCAACCGCTGATGGACCGTTTTTAAGGTCCAATAGTAATCATAAGCATTCTGAACTTGCTCAAAGTAACTGACAGTCACCCCACCGGCGTTACACAATAAATCGGGCAAAACAAAAATGCCGCGATCATGCAGCAGCTTATCAGCTTCCGGCGTTGTAGGGCCGTTAGCCATTTCAGCCACGATTTTGGCTCTGACGCGGCCGGCATTTTCATCGGTGATGACATTTTCTAACGCCGCCGGGAATAACACGGTGACGTCTGCGGCCAACAATTCTTCATTAGAAATCATCTCCGTATCCGGGGCATCGACCACAGAGCCGGTGGCGCGTTTATGTTGAGCGATAGTCTTAAAGCTAAGTCCATTCGAGTTATAAACGCCACCTTGGGAGTCGGACACCGCCACAACCCGCAGATTGAGCAATTCTTCCGCCAGCTTATGAATCGACCGACCGACGCTGCCGTAACCTTGAATCGCAATCGTACCCCCATCCAAGTCTAAGTCGATCACTTTGGCGGCTTCGCGAACCGTATAAATGCCGCCGCGTGCCGTCGCATCATCGCGGCCGACTGAGCCGCCCAGTTGCAGCGGCTTGCCGGTGATGACGCCCGGCACCATGTAGCCTCTAATGGTGCTGTACTCATCCATCATCCAGGCCATAATTTGAGGGTTAGTGTAAACATCCGGAGCCGGCACATCCAGTTCCTCACCCAGCATACGCCATACAGCGCGAATGTAGCCGCGCGCCAGCCGCTCCTGTTCGGTTGGTGATAATTCCTTGGGATTGCAAGCCACTCCACCTTTACTGCCACCAAGCGGAATATCGATCACAGATGTTTTCCACGTCATCCAGGCGGCTAAAGCCTTAACCGTGTCCAATGTTTCATCAGGATGCCAGCGAATACCGCCTTTGCAGGGACCACGAGCGTCGTTGTACTGCACCCGAAACCCCCGAAATATCTTCACGCTGCCGTCATCCATCCGCAGAGGAATGGTGACCGTCACTTCGCGCATGGGTTCACGCAGCAGGGCGTGCGTGGCCGGGTCTAGCCCTAAGAATGCGCTAGCTTCGTCAAGCTGACTCTGGGCAATGGCAAATGGATTGTGATAGGTCATAAATGAACTCTCCCAAAAGATTAAAGGTGATTTCCCTAAAAATAGAAAAAGCGAAACCGCTCAAAGTGCGACTCGCCTTCCTTCATCGTTAAGTTTAGAGTGGTTCGACTATACCAAATGCGTGAGGTATGCGTCGCTGCACTTTGAGCCTCACATCTTCTATTTGTCCAGACTCTGGGCTTAGGACAACTAAGAACGGTTAATTTTCTAGCTCTTTCCGCAAAACTTGCTCGGCCAGTTTAGGGTTAGCCTTACCACGCGTGGCGCGCATGACCTGCCCAACTAAAAAGTTAATAACCGTCTCTTTCCCACTTTTAAATTGGGTTACGGGGTCGGGGTTACTGTCGATAACCTGCCGGGCGACGGTCACCAGTTGATCCGCGTCGCTGATTTGCTGCAAGCCCAATTCCTGAACAATCGCTTGCGGTTCGCGTCCCGTTTCAAACATAACCCCAAACACCGTTTTGGCTGCCGATTGATTGATGGTGTTGGCCGTTACCAGTTTAATCAATTCGACCAGCTGGACCGGCTGAATTGGCGTTTCGGTGACGGCGATGCCGGTTTCACTCAGCAATCGAAAAAGTTCGCCGGAAATCCAATTGCTGATCAGCTTGGGAGTGACCGATTCCGTACCGGCGGCGGCTGTAACCACCTGATCGAAATATTCGGCGATCGTTTTATCTTCAACCAAAACTTGGGCTTCTTTAATCGTCAATCCAAACTCTTGCGTGTAACGGGCCATTTTGGCATCAGGCAGTTCCGGCAGAGCGGCTTTAATCGTATCGATCCAGGCCGGATCAAGCTCAAGCGGCGGCAGGTCGGGCTCGGGAAAGTAGCGATAGCCGGTATCGCCTTCTTTGGTGCGCTGCACCACGGTTACCTGGCGCGCTTCATCCCAACCCATCGTCACCTGCTCAATCTGGCCACCGCTGTCCAAAACCTGACCTTGCCGCTCAATCTCGTACTCGATAGCGTTACGCACGGAGCGGAACGAGTTGAGGTTTTTAATCTCGACTTTGGTGCCCCACGCACCGGTTACCGGGTCGGTTAGCGACAGGTTGACTTCGCAGCGCATGGCCCCTTTTTCCATATCGCCGGTGCTCACGCCCAGATAGCGCACCAACTGGCGCAACTTAGAGACGTAAGCATAGGCCTCATCGGCCGAACTAATATCAGCCTCGGTTACAATTTCCAGCAGCGGCACCCCGGCCCGGTTTAGATCGACCAGACTGTGGCTGTTAACGTGAGTCAGCTTGCCGGTGTCCTCTTCTAAATGCGCCCGCCGAACGCGAATACGCTTGACCTGGCCGCTGCCATCGGGGTCGACATCGACATACCCATCGAGGCAGAGGGGCAGTTCGTACTGTGAAATTTGATAGCCTTTCGGCAGGTCGGGATAAAAATAGTTTTTGCGGGCGAAAACGTTGTGGGGCTGAATGGTACAGTTGAGCGCCAGGCCAGTCATGATGGTGTATTCCACCGCACGCCGGTTAATAACGGGCAATGTGCCAGGCATGCCTAAACAGATGGGGCAGACGTTGGTGTTGGGCGCAACGCCAAAAAATTCGGCGCTGCAACCACAGAACATTTTACTGGTGGTGTTCAGTTCAACATGAACTTCCATGCCGATGACAGGTTGGTACTTCATTCAGACAGCCTCTCAGCTCAATCGCGGCAAAAAAGTGCCGATAGTGGAATCTTGATAATACGAGGGACATTATAGTCAAGAATAGAAATGGGGCAATGTTAAACGCTAGAGGATTAGCATCGCATCGCCAAAGGAGTAAAACCGATACCGTTCGGCGATGGCTGTCTCGTAAGCCTGCCGGATCAGATCAAGACCGGCAAAAGCGCTGACGAGCATCAAAAGGGTAGATTTCGGCAGGTGAAAATTGGTCAGCATGACATCGACGGCGCGAAAGGTATAACCGGGGTAGATATACAAATTCGTCGCTTCTTCCACGGCGACCACCGGCTGCCACGGGCAGAGGTTGGCATCGAGCCGGCTGGCCTCTTGCAATGAGCCGGAGACGCCCGCACTGCGCAACGCCGCCGTCTCCAATGTCCGCACCGAGGTTGTGCCGACGGCGATGAGCCGCCCGCCGGCCAACTTGGCCTGATTGATGCGCCGAGCGGTGTCGGCTGTCAACCGCGCTACTTCCCGATGAATGGCGTGGCCTTCGATCTGCTCGACAGTGACCGGCTTAAAGGTGTCAAGGCCAATGTGCAGTGTCACGTAATCCAGCAAGACACCTTTGTCGCGCAAAGCCAGCAGCAAATCGGGGGTGAAATGCAGGCCGGCGGTCGGTGCTGCGGCCGAACCGTCAATGCGGTTGAAGACGGTTTGGTAGCGTTCGCTGTCGGTCAGCGGTGTTTGGATATAGGGCGGTAAAGGGACGTGACCGACCACCTCCAGATCGGGTCTAATGGGCCGGTTGAATTTGATCAGACGACGGGCTTCGCCGAGATCGGCTTCGATGGTGAGGGTGATTGGAGATTGGAGATTGGAGATTGGAGGCTGGGGGGCGGAGGTTGAAGAAGGGGTTTCGTACGTGTGGAACGCGGGATCGATGTTGACGACAGTGCCGGGGTTTAGACGTTTGCCGCCGACGAGGGCTTCCCAGCGGAGGGCGTCAATCGGTTTAAGCAGCAGAATTTCCACTTTGCCGCCGGTCGATTTGCGACCGAACAGGCGAGCCGGAATGACGCGGCTGTTGTTGGCGATCAGGATATCACCGGGATCGAGGAAATCAAGCACATCACTGAAGATGTGGTGGCTGATTTCGCCGGTTTGACGGTGAACAACCATGAGCCGCGAGGCGTCGCGCGGTTCGGCGGGCGTTTGGGCGATGAGTTCGGGAGGGAGACGGTAATCGAACTGTTGGAGCTTCACCGGGCCGGTTTAACCACCTCAATTCTTTGAGTCACCTCGCCAGGCGCTTCTTGACCGGCTTCGTCAAATGCGACCAGCCTTAAATCATAAGTACCCGGCGTGTTACCAACAACCACCAATGAAACGGTCTGATTTGTAGCGGACAAAACCGGGGTAACACGCGCCGTTTGGATCAGGCTGCCATCGTCGCGCCGGATCTGCACGTTGAGCAGGTTTGCCGGAAACGCCTTTACACCGGTTGTTTCATCCGGGCGCAGAGGCTGATCATTGACGAAAATTTTGATCTCGGTTAGCGGATCGGTGCTAAGGTGATAGGTTTCCAATTCAACGGTCTGACCTTGAAGGATTTGGGATCGCTTCGTTGGCGGCACAAATGTTGAATGGGGCCAGGAAGTTTCAGACTCAGCGCTAAAAAAGCTAGGGATCTCAACATCTAATAAGGATTGACAGCCCAAGGTTAAGACAGCCAGTCCAAGCAGAAGACGTAACATAAAGTTAGTTCGTGGTTGCATTGATCCACCCTTATGAGTACTATTAAAAAAGCGACGGCTGCTCTGGGCTACTGGGAGGTGCCAGGCCCAAATGTTGATAAGCGCGGACGGTAGCTACCCGTCCACGAGGGGTCCGATCTAAAAAACCGAGTTGGAGCAGGTATGGCTCGACCACATCCATGATGGTGCTGCTCTCCTCGCTGATGCTGGCGGCAATGGTTTCCAGACCAACTGGTCCGCCGCCAAATTTTTCGATGATCGATCGTAAAACTTTGCGGTCGAGATCATCCAACCCCAATGGGTCTACATTTAACAACGTCAGAGCGTCGTGCGCGACATTTTGGGTAATCACGCCATCGGCCCGAACCTGAGCAAAATCACGGGCACGTTTAAGCAGCCGGTTCGCAATGCGAGCCGTGCCGCGCGAACGATTGGCAATTTCCAGCGCCCCTTTCGGCTCGATAGGTACATCTAAGATGGCAGCCGAGCGCGTCACGATGAGTTGTAAATCTTCCGGCCGGTAAAATTCTAGCCGAAAAATGGCCCCAAACCGATCACGCAAGGGAGAGGCTAGCAAATCGAGCCGGGTGGTGGCGCCCAGGGCCGTAAACCGGGGCAGTTTTAGCCGAATGTTACGGGCGCTGGGTCCTTTGCCAATGACGATATCGAGGGCAAAATCTTCCATAGCCGGGTAGAGCACCTCTTCCACGGCCCGGCCCAAGCGGTGGATTTCGTCGATAAACAGCAGATCACCCTGGCGGAGATTGGTTAGAATAGCCGCCAGGTCACCGGCTCGCTCGATGGCCGGGCCGGAGGTAATTTTCAGATTGACTCCCATTTGATGGGCAATAATGTTCGCCAGCGTCGTTTTGCCTAAACCGGGCGGGCCGTAAAGCAAAATGTGATCCAAGGCATCGCCGCGCTGTTGGGCCGCTTCAATTAAAATTTGAATCGTTTGTTTGACTTGGCTTTGACCAATATAACCGGCCCAATCCGTGGGACGTAGGCTGGTTTCCTGAAGTTTTTCAATTGTTTGGGCATTCGGGGAAACAGTTCGCTCATCCATGACAAGGATTATACCACGGTTCTAATTAATCGAAGAATTTTTACATTTTAAGGATACGCAGTTCTTAAAGTTTATGTTGACGTATTAAAACATTTGTGGTATAAAATTGCCCCAAATTCAGCAACGATTTGCTAAATTTATTTTACATCGGCGTAAGGTAATCATAGGTGATTATCGTCAAAGCTATTAATTAGCAGGCGCGACAATCCAATTTAATATAGGAGAGCCACCAAATGGCTAAAAAAATCACTAAATCTCAACTGGAAACGCTGGAACAGCAACGGGTACAAGTCCAAACAGAATTACAAAATTTGCGCTCAGAACTCATGGCCGAGATTGAGTTTGATGATGTTGATGATGTGGCCTCTGATCTTGTTGAGCGAGATAAGATCCAGGCCATGATCCTCACGCTGGAGCGCAAACTGAATGACATTGACCATGCCATCGAAAAAGCGCAGGTGGTTGGCTACGGCATTTGCGAAAGCTGCGGCAAAACCATCGACCCGGAACGGCTGGAAATATTTCCGGAAACGACCCTCTGTATCGATTGCAAGCGTCAGGCGGAACGCCGGGGCCGAATGCAGCAGTATTAGAGATCTTATTCGATGACCTTCTTCAGCAGAGGAGAATAGGTATCTACTCGGCGATCCCGGAAAAATTGGAACAGATCGCGCAGCTCGCGTATTTTAGTATAGTCGAGTTCGGCGTAGATGAGTTCTTCTTGGTCGCCGGCTTGGGCCAGATAATCGCCGAACGGGTCGCTAATAAAACTTTGGCCGTAAAAGCTCATGGCATCTTCAACGCCAACCCGATTGGCCGCGGCCACAAAGACTCCGTTGGCGATACCGTGCGACCGAATGATCGTTCGCCATGCCGCCGCCGAGTTGTAGTCCGGGCGATCCGGTTCAGAGCCGATGGCTGTTGGATAAAAAATAATCTCCGCGCCCTGGAGGGCGAAAATACGAGCCGCTTCGGGAAACCACTGATCCCAGCAGATGCCCACGGCAATCTTACCATATTTCGTATTGAAAATCGGATAACCTAAATCGCCGGGGGTAAAGTAATATTTCTCCAAATATTGCGGGCCGTCGGGGATGTGATTTTTACGATATTTACCCAAATAACGCCCATCGGCATCGTATATCACAACGCTATTGAAATAGACTCCCGGCTGCGCCTCTTCAAAAACCGGGACGATGATAACCAAGCCTAATTCACCAGCCAAGTTACCCATTTGTTCCGTTGTCGGCGACGGCAGCGGTTCGGCCAGGGTATAACATGTGACATCAACCCGTTGGGGAAAATATTGGGTGTTAAAAAGCTCTTGAAGACAAACAATATTTGCCCCGTGAGCGGCGGCCTCTCTAATCCGCTCCTCGGTTTTCGCAATATTGGCTTTCACATCGGTACTGCAAGCCATTTGAATCAGCGCAACTTTAACGAGTTTTTTCATGAGTTCTTTTACCTTTTTGCCGTTTATCTTAACACGGATAAATGGGCAGAGCAAAAGCAGGGAGATAGCCATTGCCAACACTAACCACCACCCCCAGACAAGATGGTTTCCGCATGCCCGCCGAGTTCGAACCTCATACCGGCTGCTGGATGTTATGGCCCCGACGAACAGACAATTGGCGATCAGGCGCTAAACCGGCCCAGCAGGCTTTTGTTAACGTCGCTACTGCGATAATGCAATTTGAGCCAGTTACGGTCGGGGTGTGCCGTGAACAGTACCAAAACGCCCGGCAAACGCTGCCGCCCCTCATCCGGGTCGTCGAAATGGCGGCCAATGATGCCTGGATGCGGGATGTTGGCCCTACCTTCGTGATCAACGACAAAGGGGATGTACGCGGCGTTGATTGGGAGTTTAATGCCTGGGGGGGACTCAAGGGCGGGGTTTACTTTCCGTGGGATCAGGATACGCTGGTGGCTGAGAAGGTGCTGGAGATCGAACGTATAGCACGCTATAAAGCACCGCTAATCTTGGAAGGCGGCTCGATTCACGTCGATGGGCAAGGCACCGTCATCACCACCGAGGAGTGCCTGCTTCACAGCAACCGTAACCCGCAGTTGTACAAGGCTCAGATTGAGCAGTATCTCAAAGACTATCTGAATGTGGAGACCGTTATCTGGCTAGGTCGGGGCGTTTACAATGATGAAACTAACGGCCACATCGATAACCTATGCTGTTTTATTCGACCGGGCGAGGTAGCTTTGACTTGGACCGAGGACCGGCGCGACCCTCAGTACTCCATCTCACAAGACGCCTACCACCGGCTGCAAGCTGCCACCGATGCCCGGGGCCGGCGGCTAAAAATCCACAAACTTTACCAGCCCGGCCCGCTCTACATGACCGAAGCCGAAAGTCACGATATTGATCGGGTTGAAGGCACGCACTCGCGCCGAGCCGGAAATCGCTTATCGGGTTCGTACGTTAATTTCTACATCGCCAACGGGGGTGTGGTAATGCCATTGTTTGACGATCCTCACGATCAGGCGGCTCAGGCAGCGGTCCAAGCCTTATTTCCGGATCGGAAAGTAATTGGGCTGCCCAGCCGCGAAATTCTTTTAGGCGGGGGCAATATCCACTGTATTACTCAGCAGCAACCCAGCGGCGTTTGATAAGCGATTACTCAAGAAACAAAAAAGGGACCGTATCAATACGGTCCCTTTTTCATTAAGACGGGGCATAACCTTACGGCTGCCCTATAAAGTATCCGCTTATGGATACTCCATTTGTTAAAATTGGCCCCTAATTGGACTCGGCCGTCGGCTCAGCGGTCGGTTCCATAGTTGGTTCAGCCGTAGCTTCCATGGTCGGTTCAGCCGTGGCTTCCATCGTCGGCTCGGCTGTTGCTTCCATGGTTGGCTCCATCGTCGCTTCCATAGCTGGCTCAGCTGTGCCTTCCATGGCTGGTTCAGCCGTGGGTTCGGCCATTGCGCCGCCTTCTTCACTCATGGACTCTTCGCCGGTGCCGGGAATGCAGAGCACCTGACCGACTTCAATGATGTTCGGGTCGGCAATTGGATCGTAAGCGCCACCGGCAGCGGCGGCGGCGTTGGTTGCGTCGGCGATGGCATTATAAGCCAAAACATCGCCCAGGAATTTTTCGGCGATTTTACTTAGCCAGTCATCGGCCTGAACCACGTAATCCTGCGCACACATGCTGCTTTGGGCCATAGCTTCCTCACCTTCAGCCATCGCTTCTTCGCCCTCAGCCATGGCTTCTTCACCTTCGGCCATCGTTTCACCGCCAACAGCGGTGGTGCGGCCAGTGCCGCCTTCGGGATACTGCGCAGCGGTGATGGAACTGCCTAAGCCTTCAGTAATGTAGTTGCTCAGGGCTTGTTGGTAGCTAACGCCCATCGAGGTGAAGGTGTTATCGCCAAAGGGGTATTGGTCGCCACCACGAGCCAAGAAGTCGATGGTGGCGGCGGCCACAGCCGGAGCGCCTTCCACAACCGCGCCGTCTTGAACGATAGCCGTACCATCATCGAGAGTAATCGACTGAACGCGCTCGCCTGCGGTAACAACGTTACCGTCTTCGTCAATTTCCATTGCCGTACCGGCCGGGTCGTAAACCAAAGTAAAGCCGGCAGTTTGGGGGAAACGACCATCGGCATTCTCCACCCCGGAAACCGCGTTTTCCATTAGATCTTTGAATTGCTGCGGAGAAATATCATAGACAATGGATACAAAGTTTGAGAAAGGCGCGACATCGAATGTGGTTAATTCGGTAATAGGACCGGCCGGAATGAGGGTGTTATTGCGAATCCCCCCGCCGTTTTGCAGCGCTATATTGGCTTGAGCCACGCCAAAACTACCGGCCTGGCGATTGGCTTCCCATAAGAGCGCGTCAGCCATCAAATCGCCTAAGTTAGTTTCCTGAGTGCGGATACCCGGATCACGACGGCCTTCTAAAGCGACTTCTGAGGTACCAATCTGGTTGCCGGCCAAAGCTTCGACATATGTCGACACCGGCTCAACAACCTGGGCTTCAATTTCGGCGTCCGGTTCAACGGCATCGGAGTTATCGCCGCCGGCCACACGCACCAGGCCGCTGTCTTCAGCCACCGAGGTAATGTTACCATCAGCATCAAAGGTCACGACAAGTTTACCGACATATTTGTAATCGCCTGGGGTGGTAACCACCGGAATTTCAGCGCCGTCGGCGGTGGTGGCGGTCAGCGGATAAGAACCAAACGGTTCTTCGTCGCCCGGAACCAAGACCGTATCGGCATCGGCCAGCAGTTCATCGCCGCCGCCGGCAATCATCACATCGACGCCGCTCAGTTGGCCGGCCAGGTCCAAATCTTCGTTAACGTTTTGCAGGTGACTGATGACAATGATTTTGTTGACGCCTTCACTTTGCAACGCATCGATTTCAGTTTGAAGAGCGCCGGCCACGTCGCTGCTAACTTTGACGTTGCGTGGACTTGTAATTGAGGCCAAATTAGGCGTGGTGGCGCCGACAATGCCAATCTGCTGGCCTTCTTTGTCAACAACTACGCTCTTAACAATGGAACCGTTGTCAACCAGAGCTTGCAGGCTTGGCTCGCCGCTAAAATCGAGGTTGGCGCTAACAAAGGGAAATTCCCCGCCCACACCTTCAATGAACTGGGCCAAAAATTCAGGACCAAAGTCAAATTCGTGGTTACCAATGGCCATCGCATCATAATCGATCAGCTTGATCGCGGTGGAGTCATAGAATGGAACACCCTTTTCGGTGCTGGCATCCAGTTCAGGGCTAGGCAGGAAGTTGTCGCCCGAGGACAGTAAGACGACTCCGGTGTTACCCGACCCATCGACGGCTTCAGCCCGTAGTTTATTAACCAAGGCGGCAAGGCGGGCCACCCCGCCAAAATCTGCCAGATCGCTACCGGCATTGACTAACTGCGACTCGCCATCATTGTTATGCAAAATCGTCAGGGTAAACTCTCCACCTTCTTGAGCACCAGCCAACGATAAATTAGCAAAGGTTAAAACTACGGCAAGCAACAATAATTTAAGTTTATTCATAACTCTGCTCCTCTTTAATGAATTTTGAAATTTATTTTTGATTAGATTAGAAAGGTAATATGGAGTGGTCAGGTGAAAACGGTTTTTAGCCCGCTTTTTTTACAACATTCCAATTATATAACAAGATGGCAATGAACGAAAGTTATTCGAAGTAGCAAAGAACCGCCACACTGGAATGAGACACATCTTTCATTTAAAACCTGATATTTGGTAAGTTATCGGTCTGGATGATAAAATAGCAGAGTTAATTTACTGGGGGTGAAGTAAATACAGCGTAGTAGGAACTCAGTTTGGCCGTATTAAACTTCTTCTATCGACTTAAACCAAGCATATCCGTTAAATTGCTTAGGCCAAATGGCCTAAGCGGTTTGCTTGTTAGTGGGAACGTGTTATAATTTGCACCATGGCAACACAAAGTAAACAGTACAAACAACAACCCATTTTACCTTCGCTGGTTATCAATGGCCTGATTACCGGATTGGTTATCATCTTTTTATTAGGCGGAGCTTATGTCGGGTTCGTCTTTTATGTGACGGTTAAAAACGCCGTAGCCCGAGCAACCGTGCCCGGCTTACCGTCAGTTAATTTATCGCTGCCGCTGGCGGCTTTACCGCTAACCAGCAGCGACGGCTCGTTCACGCTTCCCCAAATTATTCGCGGTGGCGAGGACGGTCAAACCGGCTTGAGCGGGGTGGCTCTGCCGGATTACTCTAACAAAGAACGGGTCAACATCTTGCTGTTAGGCGTCGACCGGCGGCCGGACGAAGTTTACTCCCGGACCGATACGATGATGCTGGTCACCGTCGATCCCAAATCGCGCACCGCCGGTATGCTGTCGATCCCTAGAGATTTGTGGGTGTCGATCCCCGGTTATGATGAAGACCGGATTAACAAAGCCTACTTCTTCGGCGACCGCGACGAATATCCGGGTGGTGGCCCGGCTCTGGCGATGAAGACGGTCCAGTATAATTTGGGCGTTCCTGTTCATTTCTACGCCAAAATCGATTTTAAAGGCTTTGAGGAAGTGGTCGACACCCTGGGCGGGATCGATATTGATGTGCCGCAAACGCTCGACGACCCGACTTTCCCCGACAACAATTATGGCTACGATCCCTTTTATATTGAAGCCGGAAATCATACCCTAAACGGCCACGATGCCATGCGTTATGCCCGAACTCGACATAGCTCCGGCGGCGACTTTTCGCGGGCCAAACGCCAACAGCAGGTTATGCTGGCCATTCGCGACAAAGCCCTACAGCTCGATATGATTCCGCGCATCCCTGAACTGTGGGCGTCGATGTCAGGCACGATTGAAACCGATTTACAGTTGGTCGATATTGTGGAACTGGCCCAACTGGCCGATGACATCGATGCCAGCAATATTCAAACCGCCGTTATCGACAGCGATATGACGGTCGATTACGTGGTACCCGAAACCGGCGCTCAAGTGCTGCTGCCGCTCCGTGAAAAAATCGGCGTGGTGGTTGATGACATCTTTAGCGAAAAGGAACCGGCCGACGGGCCGTCTAAAGCCGAACTGCAAGCCATTCAGGCCCAAGCCACCGCTCTGGCCGAGAATCAAGCCCAGCAAATTGCCGAAGCGGATCAACGCCGGGAAGAGATCAAAACCTTCTTAGCTCAGGAAAGCGCCAAACTTGTGGTCCAAAATGGCACGAATGTCGCTAACTTGGCCTCGCAAACGGCCTCCTACCTGAACAATCAGGGCTTTAATATCGTCCAATTCGGTCCGGCCGACTCAACCTCTTACACCAATACGGTGATCGTCGTTTACAACGAGGAAAAGCGTTACACGCTGGAAGTCCTCAAAGCGATTTTCGACGTGCAGGAAGAAAACATCCGGCGCAGTCCTAATTTGAAAAGTGATGTCGATTTCCGAGTCTTAATCGGCAGCACCTTTGAACTGCCCGAAGGCGACCAACTGCCCCTATCATCGAGCAACTAATCGCTGAAGCGATTGCTACGAGCCTGAAGGGTTGTAGTAACGGCTTTAGCCGTCCAACCGGTTTACCTGGTTCATTATCGTTACTTTATAAGCAGTTACCGAACGAACTGATAAGCCTATCCAAATACAGGATAGGCTTTTTTGTCAGTCAGAAAGGATCAACCTATGACGCTGCTGTTAGGGATTGATTTGGGAACGTCTAGTGTCAAATCAGTGCTGTTCGACCCGCACCAGGCGAAAATTGTGGCCACCGCCGCCCAGGAATATCCCATCGATAAACCGCTGCCCGATCGGGCCGAACAGGACCCTGAGAGTTGGTGGCAAGCGACCGTCGAGACGGTTCGCCGGGTGATAGCCACGGCCGACCGCAGCCGTGTCGCCGCTATTAGTTTTAGCGGGCAAATGCATGGGACCCTCTTGCTCGATAGCCAAGGGCAACCACTGCACCCGGCCATCATTTGGGCCGACCAGCGCAGCGCCGAGACCTGCCAAACGCTGATCGAAACGGTCGGGGCGGAGCGCTACGCGGCCATTACCGGCACACTGCCGGCGGCCGGCTTTATGGGAGCAACCTTGGTTTGGCTGGCTCACCACCAGCCTGACCTGCTGGACCGAACCCATAAAGTTATTTTTCCCAAGGATTACCTACGCCTGCGCCTGACCGGCCACATCGCTACCGATGTTAGCGACGCCGCCGGCA
>JAGRCC010000184.1 GCA_020433785.1 Anaerolineae bacterium | reverse complement strand
ACGTCATTTAGGGAAATTCCCGAACCGTAAAGCTGAACCTGTTGATTCGGCACTCCGTTGCCATTTGCATCCAACACCTTACCGCTTAGCGTAACACTACCTGCAGGCACCAACACAAAATCCAGGTTGGTATCACCACCAATCACCTGCCCCGGCGAGACCGACTCCCCAAACCCACTGCCTGTCGGCGGGGTGACCTTGATGTCATACGTGCCCTCATCCACGGTTATGGCATAGTTACCGTTGGCGTCGGACGTGGCGCTGGTCACGGTGGTCGAGGTGGCGGGGTCGATGACGGCTACCTCCGCACCGGCGACGGGACTCCCGGATTGGTTGGTCACCCGCCCGGAAAGTTGAAAGGTCGCTGCAATGGCGGGGCTGACCAGGAAGAAAATTAGTGCAGCTAAGAAGCTTAATCCGTAACAAATTCGTATGCGACTCTGCATGATCCCTATCTCCTATTGGGTTGATTCATTAAATAGATGGCACTGAATTAACGAGAGGACAATATAAAAAAATGCTCGGTGAACCGGTTCAAAACTATTGTTACTGAGCAAAGAAGAGAAATATCCTGCGAAGCGATTTATATCTTGCGAAGAGTAATAACTGATCAACGCCAGGCTCATAACAGCCTCCATTGGCCTTCATCAATAGCATCACGTAAGAAGATGTGGCAATGATGCGCTTAAACTGGTCACGAAACAGTAAAACTGGGTCTATACTACCACGGAACTGCTTCTGAGAACTTTAAATCCGGTTAGAATTGTGAAATTAAATACAAAATTCACTTGCCTCGATTCTAACAAAGAATGATAGTAGGAAATATAGTACATTCGGGAGGGGGTTGGTTAAATAAGCCTAAGTTTGTCACATAAGCGCCCTAAAATATCCTATGAATCTGGTTAGAAAAAGACCCAACTTCAGTCCCCGGTTGACAATCCATAAAAAAAGCTCCTGCGTTAGCAAGAGCTTTGAGTTTTCACCAGGTACTTAAGGCTAGCTGGTTATCACAGCATCGGGCGTATATCGAAACTGAGTTTGGTACAGGTCAGCATACAGCCCGCCTTGAGCCAACAAGACCTCGTGCGCAGACCGGGTCTCGCTGCCATATCCCTGTTCTACCAATCGGCCCTGATCCATCACCAAGATGACATCAGCCGCTAAGATAGTACTCAGCCGGTGGGCGATGACCAAACTGGTGCGCCCCTGCATAATCCGCTCCAGTGCCTCTTGAATGAGCGCCTCGCTCTGGCTGTCCAGGCTGCTGGTGGCCTCATCCAGTACTAAAATTCGGGGGTCTTTCAGGATGACCCGCGCCAGGGCGATGCGCTGCTTCTCGCCGCCGCTTAGGCGATAGCCCCGCTCGCCGACGACGGTCTCATAGCCTTCCGGCAGCGTTTCGATGAAGTGGTGAATATTGGCCGCCCGACAGGCGGCTTCAATCTCGGCCTGGCCGGCGTGCGAGTTAGCGTACAGCAAATTCGCCCGAATGGTATCGTGGAAAAGGTAGGTTTCCTGAGTCACCATCCCAATCGATTGAGCCAGCGAACGCAGCTTCACCTGGCGCAAATCGTGCCCGTCGATGCAAATCTGGCCCGCCGTAGGGTCATACAGGCGCGGCAGTAGATAGGTCATGGTCGTTTTGCCCGCGCCGCTGGGCCCGACCAAGGCCACTAATTGGCCCGGCTCGATATGGAAGCTGACTTGCTCGATAGCCATGCTGCGGCCGGCCACAGGTGCGGTTAAGGGAACCGGCGTCCCATTGCGGCTGTCTTTCGGATCAACCGTCAGGCCGAGCCGGCCCGCCCCGCCATCGCCCCCGGCGGCGTAGCTGAACGAGACCTGATCGAACACCACTTCGCCATTAACATCCGCCAGATCAACCGCATCGGGCTTGTCCTTAATTTCCAGAGCCAGGTCGATCACTTCGAACACCCGCTCGAAGCTGACCATGCTGGTGGCAAATTCGATATGGGCATTGCTCATCGCACTAAGCGGGCCGTAGAGTTGGGTGAGATAGGCCCCAAAGGCGACGATGGTCCCCACGGTGAACACCCCTTGCAGCACTAAATGGCCACCCACCCAAAACACCAGCGAGGTGCCGATGGCGCTGACCAAGCCGATCCCCAGGAAAAACCAGCGTCCAATCATCGCCGATTTAATGCCGATGCGGGCTACGTCGCGACTGCGCTCCTTAAACCGATCCATCTCATCCTGTTGGCGGCCAAACAGCTTGACCAGCAGCGCGCCGCTGACATTAAGGGTCTCGTTCATCAGGCTGTTCATTTTGCCGTTCAAATCCAAACTCTCGCGCCGGACCTCGCGCAGTATCCGCCCGATCCGCCGGGTCGGCAGGATAAACAGCGGCAAAATAGCAATGCTCAACAGCGTCAAGCGCCACTCCAACGAAAACATCACCACCAGCACTGTCACCACCGTGACGATGTTGCTCAAGATGTTGATAAATGTGCCGGTCAAGGCGCTCTGCGCGCCGACCACATCGTTATTCAGCCTACTCATTAGCTGGCCGGTTTTGGCATGCGTAAAAAATCTTAGACTCATCCGCTGCATGTGGTTGTACAAGCTGTTGCGCAAATCGGCGATCAAACTTTCGCCGATGGTAGCGCTGAGATAGCGCTGCCACAACCCAATGACAGCATTAATCAGCGGAATACCAATCATGCCCACCGCCAGCCAGTTGAGGCGAGTGACATCGCCGTGCGGTAAGGCATTATCAATCAAATCCCGATACAAAAGCGGCGGTATTAAGCTTAAACCGGAAATGACGAAAATGGTCGTTAACAACCCCAGCAGTTTAAGTTGGTACGGCCGGGCATACTCCCAAACTCGCTTCAGCAGAACCCAACTTAACTCCGGTCGATCACGCCCCTCGTCATACCGGATGTAGTTCCACCACCCACCATACATAGTTCACCTCGTTTAATATGTATCCCTCTACTAACAAACACCTTTTTAATTTGATCTATACGAAGCCCCAAAATTGACGTCAAGCCCATAGACCGCGGCTCACTAACCGCCGACCGCCGAAAAACAAGCGCGTTTGTTGAAGTTCGGCGGTCGGCGGTCCATGGTCGGCTGTCAGAAGGAGTGAAACGCCGGTCAAATCGAGGAGTCCATTAGCAAAAAATATCCCAGAAAATAATCAGTCATGAGTTTACCTGAAACAGGCGGTTATGTCGATAATTTGATGATATATGACTTACGCAGTTGGGTGTAACGAACAAGGTGACAGTCACTTTTGGCCGAAAATGAACGTCCGTTTAGCCCAAACAGATCGATTTTATCACGCCCAAGTGACTGTCACCTTTCGAACTGCGTAACTCATAAATATTTGGATAGCAGACATGATCTAATCAGGCTCATATCCCCCTTTGTCCTAAACGATAGGATTTTCTCCGACCTTAGTCGGAGGCGGCTCAAGGCTTTTGCCTGATGAAATTCGAGGCGTTTCGTCGTATGCTACGAATTGATAATAAACGACATACCCCACAAGGTCAGTCAGAAAGGGTACCTGATGAATCAAAATACTGTCTTACCCAAAAAATTACACTTTCCGTCACCCTTCAAACACCAGCACCCGCCTGTCCAAAATGTTAACGAGCTCTACGAAGAGCAGTTAACGACCGGCCAACGCACCGCCGATTGGGTGGCCAATGCCATGGGATCATGGACGTTTATTGTCATCCAATCGATCATTTTACTATTTTGGATTATCCTCAATCTGGTGGCCTGGGTTCAGCATTGGGACCCCTACCCGTTTATCCTGATGAACCTGGTCTTGTCGACGCAGGCGGCTTATGCCGCGCCCATCATTATGATGAGCCAGAACCGGCAGGCAGCCAAAGACCGTCTGGAAGCGCATCATGATTTTGTGATCAACCAAAAAGCCGAAGAGGAAATCCGGGTGATTATGGAACATCTGGAGGCGCAAGACCAGGCCATTGTTCAAATTCATCAACTCCTGCTGGCCCTACAGCCAACCAAGCCGGCAGACATCGTTGACCCGGAACCGAAGCGATAACATGACACGTCGCTGGCTGTTGTGGTTACTGGTCATTGGCTTTGCCTGGCTGACCGTTGCCCGGTTCACCGAAATCAGAAAGCTGGCCGACACGCTGGCTCAGGGCCAATGGCAGTGGATTTTAGCCGCCGTTCTGCTGCAAATTCTGTACTACCTCATTTACACGGCGGTTTACCAGTCGGCTTTTGTGACGGTCGATGTTCGCAGCCGGGTGCGAGACCTGTTGCCGGTCACCTTTGCATCGATTTTCGTTAATGTGGTTGCGCCCAGTGGGGGAGCCAGCGGCGCGGCCCTGTTTGTGGATGACGCGGCCCGACGCGGCCAGCCGGCGGCCCGGGCGGCGGTCGGCACCATTTTGGTCCTCATCGCCGATTTTAGCACCTTTACCTTGATTTTGCTGGTGGGCTTGACCATTCTCTTTCTCGATCACAATCTGACCTTTTACGAGGTAACGGCCGCTCTCATTTTAATGGGCGTCACGGTGAGTCTGACCGGCTCGCTGCTGTTGGGGCTGTGGCATCCGGAACGATTGCGCCAGCTTTTAAGCCGCATCCAACAGGTGATCAATCGAGCCGGCAGTTGGTTCCGCCGGCCCTCGCTGCTCAACCACGACTGGAGCGACAAAAACGCAGCCGAATTTACCGAAGCGGCTCAAGCGATGGCCGCTCGGCCCATCCATCTGGCCCGCACCTTGGCTGTGGCGTTGGCCGCTCATCTGGTCAATTTAGCCAGCTTATACGTGCTGTTTCTCGCCTTTCAATATCCCATCCCGTTTGGTCCCTTGGTCGCCGGCTACTCGATGGCCATCTTGTTTTTGATCGTCTCGCCGACGCCGATGGGGGTGGGCGTGGTGGAAGGCGTCACCCCGCTGGTGCTCATCTCGCTAGATGTGCCGCCGGCGGTAGCCACGGTGGTGGTGCTGGCCTTTCGCGGCCTGAGTTTCTGGTTGCCAATGCTCATCGGTTTTGTCCTATTGCAGCGGCTCAAAAGCTTTAGCCCCACCGAACAAGTTCAAGCCCGCAGTTGGAATGTGCGGCTGTTGGCGATTTTAACCGCGCTGATGGGCGTCATTAATATTCTATCAGCCGTCACGCCGTCGCTGGCCAGCCGAATGGGGATGATCACGCGCTATTCGCCGCTGCTGGTGGTCCGGGGCAGCCACCTAACGGCGGCGTTGGCCGGGTTTGCGCTGTTGGTGCTGGCCGTGGGACTGTGGCGGCACAAACACACGGCTTGGCTGCTGACCCTGGTGGTGCTGGTCATTTCCGTTATTAGCCACTTGCTCAAAGGGTTGGACTACGAGGAAGCGATCTTGGCCGCCGGATTAGCCGTTTGGCTCTTTGCCCTGGGCTCCCATTTTCAGGCTTTGTCCGACACGCCCTCCATCCGGCGGGGGGCGCGGCTGCTGGCAGCCGCACTGGCTTTTACCTTAACTTACGGTACAATTGGTTTTTATATGCTTGATCGTCACTTTAGCGTCAACTTTAATTTTGGTTCGGCGCTGCAGCAGACGATTGTCATGTTTACCGAGTTTTACGACCCCGGCCTGCAGCCGGTGACCGGTTTCGGGCGGTACTTTGCCGGCTCGATTTACATTGTGGGAGCGGTCACCCTGGGTTATGCCCTGTTTGTGATGATTCGCCCGGTGGTCCGGCCACAAGGGGCCAGTCCCCAGGAGCGGAGCCACGCCGAGGCCATTGTGCAGGCTTTTGGCCGCTCGTCGCTGGCGCGGATGACCTTGTTTGAGGATAAATCTTATTGGTTCAGTCCTGGCGGCTCGGTAGTGGCCTTTGCTGCCAAGGGCCGAACCGCCGTGGCGTTGGGCGATCCGATTGGCCCATCGGAGGATGCGGCCGCAGCCATTGCCGGGTTCAGAGCCTACTGCGCCCGCCACGACTGGCAGGCGGCCTTTTACCAGACCCTACCCGACTATTTAGCCCATTACCGGACCGCCGGCTTCGATCTCGTCCAAATCGGCGATGAGGGGGTGGTTGACCTGGCCAACTTTACCATTAGCGGCGGGCGCAACAAAAGCCTGCGCTCGAACTACAACCGCTTCATCAAAACCGGCTACCGGGCCGAAATTCACCCACCGCCCCTACCCACCGAACTGCTGGAAGAACTGCGCGAGGTCAGCGACGAATGGCTGACGATGATGCACGGCCGTGAAAAACGTTTTTCACTAGGTTGGTTCGATGATGACTACGTCCGCACCGGGCCGGTGATGGCCGTACATACACCGGATGGCGATATCAGCGCTTTCACCAACATTGTGACCGAATACAAGCGCAACGAAGTTAGCACCGATCTAATGCGCCGCCGGGCCAAAGTTGAAAGTGGCACGATGGATTTTCTGTTTGTCTCATTTTGTGAATGGGCCAAAGCGCAAGGCTACGCCAGCTTAAGTTTGGGACTGAGCGCCCTATCCGGCGTCGGCGGGCAGCCGGACGATCCTCAAATCGAACGGGCGCTGCATTACATTTACGAACACATCAACCAGTTTTATAATTTCAAAGGGCTGCATGAATTCAAAGAGAAGTTCCATCCCCACTGGGAGCCGCGTTATTTTGTTTTTGAAAATCCGACCGGACTGCTGGCTGCCGCTGTTGTCCTGACGCGGGCCAGTTCCGGCGACGATTTTGTCTGGCAGTATGCCAAAGACCTATTAATGAAGAAGCAAACCTCAACTGAGTAACTTTTTTATGGATATCCATCTGCGGGTTTTGACTTTATGGAATAATTTACAGTCATCGCTGTGGTTTCGCCCCATCATCGCCGCGTTGCTGGCCGTGGGGCTGGCGATGGGGAGCACGCTCATCAATGGTTTGACGTCGGAGGCCGAACTCTTTCAGATGGCGCCCGACAACGCCCGGCTAATCTTATCGGCCATTGCCAACTCGATGCTGACTGTGGTGTCCTTGACCTTCTCGACGATTATGATCGTGTTGGTTCTGGCCTCGCAGCAATTTTCGCCACGCATTCTGGGCAACTTCGCCCGAGATCACGTCTCGCAAAATGTCCTCAGTATGTTTATCGGCACCTTTGTGTATAGTTTGCTGGTTATGGGTCGCATCAACGACACCAAAGATGTCCCGTTTATGACGGTACTTTCGATTATTGTCGCCATCATTTTGGCGCTGTTGAGCGTGGGGGCGCTTATCTATTTTATCGATCACATCGCCAAGTCGGTTCAAGTCAATTACATTATCGCCGAGATCGACAAACAAACAGTCGCCGGATTACATCTGATATTTGCCGATCCGGCCCAAAATGATGGCCGCACCGCCACACCGATGACGACGTTGCCCTATTCTATTGAAGAAAGCGCCACCGTAACGGCCCATAAACGGGGCTATATCCAAGCGATTGATTTCGATGAGTTGGTTGGTATCGGGCAAGAGCATAATATCGTGGTGCAACTGGACCGAATGGTGGGCGATTTTGTCGCGAAAAAAAGCGTCTTGCTCCGCACCTGGCCGCCAACGACCATTTCTGACGACATCGTTGAGCGGCTGTTGGACGCCTTTGAAATCGGCCCCACCCGCACGATGTTTCAGGATACGCTGTTCGGCCTGCGGCAGTTGGTGGACATGGCCTTAAAGGCGATTTCACCGGCCATCAACGATCCCACCACCGCTGTCACCTGCATCGATGCCTTGAGCAATATTCTAACTCTGGCGGCGCGCTATCCCGATCCGCCGGCTCAATATGGCGACGACAGCGGCGTGGTGCGCCTGATAACCCGGCCGGTCACCTTCAAGGCGATGGTTGACCTGGCCTTCGATCAAATTCGCCAATATGCGCGATCCGAAGTAACGGTCTCGCTGCGCTTGCTGGACGCGTTAGTCGAAATTGCCCAGGCGACGTCTGACCCGCAGCGGCGCGATATGCTGTGGCAGCAGGCGGGTATTATCAGCCGGGGCGTCGAGCAGGGCATTGTAGAACCATTCGACCGCCAGAAAATGAATGAACGCCTGAAGCTAAT
>JAGRCC010000183.1 GCA_020433785.1 Anaerolineae bacterium | reverse complement strand
GATCACACCTCCGTCCGCGCATGAAAGTGTGATGCACATTGCGATCATACCTCCGTCCGCTCATGACCATCTGATGAACGTCTCAATCATCGCCGCGGCCGAAAAGTGCCTGATTGTCGATGGTAACGCTTTTTGCCCCTAATTGTTAGGGACGACAGCAGCCGTCACCATCGGGTCGATGGAGGCAATCACGGTTATAAGGATGTGGCGTTAACTGGCTGCTATCCCGGCGAATGGTACATCGGCGTTTTCTTGACCGCCTCATCCATTTCCGCCGGCGTTAATAGTTCGACAACCTGATCAATCGTTATCGTGCCGTTAACAACACCCGTGGCGGCGATGGCCATGGCGCTTTCCTTGTCGGGTATATCGATGATAATGTAGTAGCTGGGGCCAACGCTGGAAAAATAGAGGCATTCTAGAGAACCGCCGGCCGATGCAAAAAGCTGGCTGGCCGATTCCCGGCGGCCGGTCCCCCCGTCTTTTATAAGCCTCTTAACACCTTCTGCTGTATAGTTGCCCTGAACAAAATACTTCGTCATTATTTTCCTCCTCATTGAGTAAAATTGAATCGACAGAAGTTTACCGCTGTTTCCAAATCACTTGTCGATCGGTTCAGCCGGTAAGGGGTTAATCCTTAAATTTGATCAGCGTGTGTTTGTATGGCGTTTTACGTTGCGTGAATTAAGTCTGGGCGCAGGGGGTGGTTAGTTTGAAGATGACCACGTTACTTAAGTATATCATATTTTGTCTCACCGGAAAAGGTTTTTGAGAAGATTCCTCATCTATCTGCCGGCTTCGTTTGGGGGCTGCCGGGAATTAGACGCCTGATTTGCCTCAGTCTAAATGGGGCGAGGAATACATCCCCGCCCCTCAATCTTAAACTCGATTACAAGTGAGCGAGAATGTTTTGGGTAAATTCGACCAGCGTATCGGCATCACTCTCGTCAATTTTCTTACCTCGTTGCGCCATTACGGCATCGATGAAGGAGAGCAGCTTTTCTTGAGCATCGGCCGTGTCGCCCCGATTAAGCGCGGCTTGAGCATTATCCACCTTGGTAAGCAGGCTATTCTCTGTCCCATGCGGCAGATCTAAGCTGGTGATGATCTCCGACAAATCGGCTAGGCCATTCAGACAGTCATCGAGGCTGGTTGAACCTACGGTTAAGGTGGTTGCGCCGGCCGGGCAGGCTGTCGGAGCCATGGCGGCAGTTGTATCAACATATGTGCCCATTGGAGCCAGTGTACAACTGGCCGCAGCAGACACAGCGCTATAGCTGCCTATGGGGCAAGCGATTGAGGTTACGGCCCCCTCGATATCAACATAGTAGCCGGGAGCGGCGCTTTGGCACGAAACCGCCCCAACCTGGTCAGAATAGGTGCCCAACGGGCAGAGAGTTTGGCTGGCGGCCCCTTCGATATCGACATAGTGACCGAGAGCGGCGGGTTGGCACGAAAGTGCCCCAACCTGGTCAGAAAAGGTACCCATCGGACAGAGGGATGCTTCTAATGACCCTGGATCGGCTACGTATCGACCGAGCGGGGCCGGTTCACAGGAGAATGCGCCATAAGAGCCGGGGGCGCAGCTAACGGCCCGCGAGGGATCATTAGGAAAGGCATCTACATCGTCAGTCACCCCGTCCCCGTCACTATCATCAGCCGCTTTGGCTGATGACGCATACAAACTCCCGATAGTAAGCAGGGTTAAAAACAGCAACGCAATTGCAATTGAATATTTGACTGATTTTTTTAATATCATTGTTGTTATTATGAGTTTCCTAAATAGTTGGCAAATAAATAATTTCATAGAACTTACGCCGCTGGGTGTAACGAACAAGGTGACAGTCACTTTTTGCCGAAAATGTACGCCCTTTAGCCGAAATAAGTCGCTTTATTGTGTCTAAGTGACTATCACCTTTTGAACTTAAAAATACGGAAGTTATTTTTGCTCAATCCTAAGCTGCGCCCACTATCTGGCCCGTGTCAGCCGCCTCAAAGAAATGGGTCATCTTGCCATCTTTGAGCGTGGTCACGTGGACCACGTTGGCCTTGAAGCGCTTGCCCGTCTTCTTCCAAACTCCGGTGAGGTAGCCAACCATAACCACCTTGTCGCCACTGCCGAAAAACTCCTGAACGTCGATGGCAAATCCATCATAATATTCGGGTATCGGGGCGAAGACATTCTGCACAATCGCCTGCGGCCCAACGACCACCCCATCGCCTGATACATACGGAAAGCCGGGGCTGACGTGCCATTCAACCTCCGGGTGCATAATTGCCACCACGCCTTCGATGTTACCTTCGGCGAAATTTTGATACGCTTGTTTGGCTATTGCTAAGTTATCCACGGTTTTTCTCCTTATCGTATTTATTACATAACTCAGTTGCTACCCAATGTCATTAAGTTAAGCCCCCCCGGCCCCCCAAAGGGGGGAGCAAGTCGTCAAATTCCCCCCTCTGGGGGGTTAGGGGGGCTAACGTTGGCCACTAACTTAATGACATTGAGTTGCTACCTGTCCGCGAACAAGACCTGACAGGTTTTCAAATGGACCTTAATGCGGCTAAATTGGCCGAATTGGCCTGATTTTTCTCTGAACGGT
>JAGRCC010001172.1 GCA_020433785.1 Anaerolineae bacterium | reverse complement strand
AACTAAAGTTAATGCTCATTTGGGTCCACCCCTCTTCTCAGGGACTCGGTTTAGATTAATCCCTGGTTACATATAAATAGGCAGGTGACTGGCACTTAATGGCGATAAAGACATTGTTGTGTTCCACTCGGTGTTGTCTGTTTGAGCAGAAGTGCCAGTCACCTCGTTCGCTATTAATTAATAGTAAAAGACACGACTTGGCGACGTAATTACCGGCGCGTATGGGTCGAGCTGGACGATGGCGATATCCCAGCGAAACCGTCCGAATTCGGAGTTTTGGATACCAGGTACTTTTTTGACGTTGCCGACAGAGAAGGTATAGACCCCGCTTTTGGGATCACAGGTAATATTTGGCTTCTCGTCCCGGGCGTTCATCGCGCCTTGAGGAAAATCGGTGCTGACGTCGCGCCAGACTCTAATTTCAAAGCCGTAGCCGTCCGGCGGCTGTTGGCAGCCTTTGTTATCATGCCATTGCCATTGAAAAGTCAGGCCGTCGGCCGGTAGATAGAAGTTCTCGTCGGGCGAGACCGGTTCGATCCAGCCGTCCAGGGTAGCTCCGGCCGTGGCCGTAGCTGTGGGCGGACGGAAGGGGCGCAGCGTAGCGGTGGCGGTTGGGGTTGAGGTGGGCGCACGGGTAGCGGTTGGATCGCGCTTAACGGCCACGCTGCCGGCGACCTCGGCTTCAACGGGCGGCTTGGTCGGGGTGATCGTCGGCGTAGGCGAGGTGACGATGAGCACCACCTGCGGCGCTTCCGTTGGCGCGCTCTCAATCACCAGGCCAACTGTCGGCGTGGCGACGACGGGCGTCGCGGTCGGCTGCGACGCGTCGACGACGGGATCGGCGGTTCGCTCACGGGTAAAGTAGAAGACGCCAGCGGCGACCAGCCCGGCGGCCACCACAAGGGCCAGACCACCTAACAGCAGGACGAGTTTACCCGCGCCGCCGGAAATCGATTTCGGATTGACTGAGTTACCAGGAATAATGGCCATGATCGTTACACTTTCTCTTCAGCTAAATCAAAAATAGTGTGGTCGCTATCGACCTTGCGGACCGAACCAAACACAGCGTCCTCAGCGATATCAAATATCGTTTCGTCGTGGGATGGCCGGGCCGCATGCTCAAATCTAAATTTCACGTGGGGGCCAATGGCAATTTCGGCCCCGTTGGTCAGGCTGACCTCTTGGTGCGGGTTGAGTTTGGTGTCGTTGAGCTGGGTGCCGGTGGACGAGTTCAAGTCCTGGATGAAGTAGCTTCCGCCGCGATTGATAATTTTGGCATGGGTGCGCGATGTTTCGCGGTCGCTGATAGGAATATCGTTGGTGACGCCTTTGTTTGAGTTACGGCCGATGGTGGTTTCCGCCGCCGAGAGTTCGAACTCGGTTTGAGGCAGCATGTATTCGCCGGCGGTGGCCACTAATTTAGCGCTTATCTGAGCCGGTTCTTCCGGCCGGATAAACGTGCGATCGCTGTCCGCATCAGCCAGGGCGTCTTCTTCGATAAAGGTGCGGTCGGCGTCGGGCCGGTCAAAATCGTTATCGAGCAAGGTTCGATCCCCGGTCGGTTCGGGCAACCCCGGCTCTTCCAAGGGTTCGATCATCGTCCGGTCACCGCGCGGTTGGCTGTCGGGTACGTTGTAACTCACCGCTGAAATGGGCGGGGATACCAACACGGGCCGGGACTTGCCCCGGCGGGCACGGATAACGAGGTGCAGACCAATCAGGCCCAACCCAATCACCAGGATCAGCAGCCCACCGCCGATGAAGATCAGCGCGCTGGTCGGCAGTTCGTCGAGCCAGGCCGTGTCGGTGGTTGATGCGTCGGCCACGACCGGCGGAACCGGGGCAATATCAGCCGCCTGAGCGGTGGGCGCGACGGTGGGAACCGGGGTTGGGGGTAAGGTCAAGGTCAGGTCCACCTCGGCTGAGGCTTCGACGCCGTTGACATCGGTCGATTGAACCCGAATATTATGCTTGCCCGATCCCAACTCGTTGAGACCGATTTCAAAGCGACCAAAGGGGGGCGTGACGGTTTTCTGGACGAGATTGTTATTGATGAAGAGCTGCGTCTGTTTCAGGGAGATGTTGCTCGGGACACGGGCGTTAACAGTGAGTTTGCCGCCGCCGGATTGCTCCACGGTTAAGATCAAACCGTACTGCGGAACCGGTGTCGGCGTCGGGATAACCTGTTCAGGAATGACTACCTTACGTTGGGCCGATTGCTGGGAGGTGCGCTCGACCAGGGAGATGTTAGCTACGGCGTTGCTTAGCCCGGTGGTATAGTTGATTTCGTATTGGTTTTTGAGCTGGTTTGAAACCAATACGACCTGGTCGATTAAGGTTTGGGCGTCCTGAGCAGCCAAACTCTGGCCGCCGGTACGGGCGCTCAACTGCTGAAGGTTGTCCCAATCGACCGCCTCGCCGATACCGACGCTGTAAATAGGGATGGGGCTACCGGACGGGGTTTCAAGGTTAAGCAGGTCGTCAACGGTGGTTCCGCTACAAGCGCCGTCGGCCGCGCCGGTTGAACTGCCGGTAATCACCACCACCGCCGGCTGGCCGTCGGACGCATCTTGGATTAAGGCTTGCTGTACTTCGAGCAGCGCGTCAAACAAACAGGCGGATTCGGATTGAGAGGCATTCAGCCGGTTAACCCCCCGATCGATGGCGTAGTTGTGATCGTAGGTCATCGGTTGCAAGGATCGGACCTGGCGGTCGTACTCATAGACGGCTACTGTGTCACCATCGGTTAAAGCATCGATAAAGCCTACGGCCGAGTCTTTCGCCGCGTCGAGCGTGCGGACGCGATCCGGGCCGACATCGGCCATGCGGGCGCTGGCATCGATCAGCAGCACGGCAGTTAGCGAGTTGCTGGCGGGCACCACGGACAGAGACGAGGATTGTATGGGCTGATCATTTTCCATCAGGATGAAATCCCCGGCGGTCAAGCCGGCCATCGGCCGGCCGGCCTCGTCGGTGACCGAGACATAGGTGGAAATATCGATGCTGCCATTTTTCTGAGGCGCGGCTGCCACGTGGGTAATCGCCACCTTGGCGGTCGGGGCTTGAGCCTGGGCCGGCGAGACGATGAAAAGCAGGGCCAGCGCCGTTAATAACCAACCGGCTCTAACGGACATCCGGTGGGTAATTGATTTCTTGCTGCGTGTTTTGTGCTGGTTCATGCGATGTAAGCTCCTGTAATAATAGAGTCTGGGGCGTCAAAGTTTACTTTGACCTGGACAAAGCCAGGTTTGTCGCTCCATTTAGCTGACCGTCATTGACAAAGCAAGCTTTGTCGCTCCTGCTAACTCACTAAAAGTTCTACAACTGTTTTGCGACCGAGCCGCAGCTGGGTGGACCCGTTGAGCGGCGTCGGCGTTTGCGGTTGCAGGCGAGTCTCGCCGATAAAGGTGCCGTTCTGGCTGCCCAGGTCGGTTACAAAAAGCTGCTGGCCGCGTAGGGTGATTTCTACATGCCGGCGCGAGATGCGGAGATCGCCGGGGAAGTTGAAATGGCAGCCTTCCCGACCCACCACAAAGGGATAGCTGGTGATGACTTTTTCCTTCTCAGGAATCGCGTTGGAGGTTTCCAGCACCTTCAAGCGCGCGCGGGGCTGGGTCAATTTGGGTTCCTTGGCCGGTTCCGGAACGCGAGCCACCGGCGGAACCGGGCTCGGAACACGAACCACCTGCGGAACCGGGTCCGCGCCAACGGCGGCCAGACCGATCATGGTGTGGTCAACCGGCGGTCGCGGCAGCGGCGTGGGTACGGAAGCACGCCGGCCCGGCCGTTTCATAAACAGAACCAAAATGGTGGCGCTCAAGGTAACGATCAGGATGCTGACTACGACAATGGGATTGTCGACCAGGGTTTCTTGTATCCGGGCAATTAGCCCCGGCGGCGGCGGCGGCACGGCC
>JAGRCC010000182.1 GCA_020433785.1 Anaerolineae bacterium | reverse complement strand
ACGGATAAACACGGATTTTTTTAACTTAAATCAAGCTTTTAGAACTTACGCAGTTCGAGTTTTTTAACCACGAATTACACGAATTTTCACAAATTTTTGTCCTTTTTTCGTGTAATTCGTGCAATTCGTGGTTGATTTTCAAGCCTGAACCCTTCAACTGCGTAACTCATAGCTTTATCGGTGAAAATCCGTCTAATCCGTGTCAGCCGCGTTCGATCATTTCTCATCAGCGCGTGAAATCGTGATCGACTGAAAATGGGTTATCGAGGCCGGAAATTGTTGATGAAGTTGGTCGGATGGGCGTAGGCGCGTAATATTTGTGCTCGATCGTCCGGCGTATTTTTCCACCATTTAGAGGCGGGCAGGTTGTGCCGCCGAATTTCAAAATGCAGGTGGGCGATATAGCGATCATCAGCGCCCTTGCCAATCGTGCCGATCAGGTCACCGCGACGCACAATGTCGCCCTTCTCCACCAGCCGTTCTTTGAGGTGGGCATATTGGCTCCAGAGCTTTTCGCCTGTGGGCAGTATGTGTTCGATCAGCACGATGTTACCCCAAGTTGGAAAGAAATAAGCGGTGGTGACCAGGCCGTGGGCCACGGCAAAGACCGGATCGCCTAAATCGGTATCCTGGCCGCGTACACCGTTCCAATCCTCGCCGGAGTGCCAATAGCCCAGGTTGGCATGATAGGCCGGATCGACCAGACCGGCGGCCACGTAATAACCGCCCGCGTTGGGTTTACCGACCGGGAAGTCGAAGCCGTCGACCACGCTGGGGCCAAACGGCGCCGGCGCGGCGTCTCTAGCGGCAAGGCCCAATTGAGCGATGATGGATCTGACATCGGCGATGATATCGGCGGTGCCCAGCAGTTGGCCGCATTGACGGTGCAGTTCATAAAGTTGGTTGAAGTCGCCATGCAGCGGGCCGGTCATGCCGACATTAAGATCGCCATCGTTGTTATCGTGGGGCGTTTTAACAAAGCCCCAGGGCATGTAGCAGCTAGCCCCTTCACCAAACCAGAAAGCCAGGTCACCCCGGGTTTTTTCCGGACGATTGGAATAATGGTTCCGGTCAAAGCCGGCCTCTTCCACAATGAGCGGCTTCTTAAATTTGCGGGCCAAATCGCTGTCGTTTTCCACCGGGTGGGGTGGTTCGTTGCCGTTATAGGGATGGATGGTGACAAAATCGATCTGGTTGGAGCCATACAATTTGTCGCGCAATTGGGTCTGACCCTCCATAAAGGCATGCCGGGTGCTGATCATACCGGTGGTGACCATATGGTTGGGATCCCACGCTTTAATCTTGGCCGCGACCGAGGTCATAAAGTTGACCAACAGCTCCGGCGCGTTTTCGGCCTTTAGCTCGTTGCCGATTTCCCAGGCGAAGATCTGCGGCTCATCTTTGAAGGCGGTGACGATATGGCGGACAAACGGCAGGTAATTCTCTTCATAACCGCTGCGATAAAAGGTATGGTTGAGAATTTCCTTGCCGCCGGGCGATTGGCTCTCATAGAATTTTTCATCGCCCTGAACGTAAAACGGTACATCTTTGTACAGGTTAGTCAAAGCCGGCAGCAGATACATATCGGGGAAGTTGGCTTTCATTAGCGTGAGCGTGTCCCGCAGACGGCGTTCAATCTCCTGCGGCGTGGCATCCTTATGGGCTAGGAAAACCCGCACCAGGCGGACATTCATATCCTTCGCTCCCTGGAGTTGGATAGTTCGGTGATCGACAGGGGCGTGCTGGAAGTAGTGGGGATCCTGGCCGTAGTGAACCAGCCCGCGAATATTGACGCCCATAAACCGGCCAGGTTGATCGTTGAGATAGAAATGGCCGTTACGAGCCTGAGCAAAAATGGATTTGGGCAGTTGCGGGTCGGTTGGCGGTTTAGGTTCGGGGGGCATAGCCGGCATGGTGATCGGTGCGTGGGCCGGGGCCGCGGGCTGATCGGCGCTACGGGGCATTTTGTAAACCTTGTTGGCTTTGAATACCCAGCCGTCTTCACGCAGCACCGGATTTTGATTGACAACCTCATCTTTGAAATCTATCCAGCCCAGATTTGGCACCGTGCCCTTCAAATGCCATTCCCAGTATTGACTGCGGTTGCCAAAAAAGCCGGTAATGTGATTATCCCACAACAAGGTCGGGCCGAAAGCCGTTACCTCTCTGGCCGATGTATCAACCACCTTAACCTGATCCCACTGCCCAACCTGGGCATAGACCAATCCTAACTCAAAAATCTGGGCCACGTAGGTCTGGCCCTCGTGCATTAGCTCGTACTCGCCGGTGAGGCGTTGGCCTAATCCGTGGGCTTGAGCGGCTTTGAAAAGCGCCGCCTCCCGGTTGAGGTCTTGGATCAGCGGTTGGCCGGTGGCTAACAGTTCGGCTTCTAACTCTGAGGCGTCCGGCGGGGTGAGCGGCGGCTTTGGGGTGACGGGCGGGTGCTCAGTAACGCCGACACTCTTCTGAAAGACAATATAGTATGAATGGTGACCCCGTGTACTACCGGGGGGGTCGTCATCTTCATGCCGGGTATGAAAGCCCTCCGCCAATTCACTGGGCAACCCATCCCATTTGACGACAATTGATAGCGTGTCATTAAAATACATCTGGGTGTTAGTGCCCGGTTCATTGGCCGGTTTGTCCAGGGTGAGTGTGGCCGGCGGGAGATCATAATTGCGAACGACGACTTGGGAGTTATTAATGCGCTCCCCATGCTCATCAAGAATATCGACAAACAAATTGTGCTGACCGTGGCTTTCCGCGCCGGTCAGGTGGTGAATACCGATGACCCGCCAGTGAGGCTGGCTTGGATCGTCGACCGGATTGATGGTAAGCCCGTAACCTTGCGTGTCAAGGAAGGGACGTTTCGTGTTTTTGATCGAATCAATAAATTTCAGGTTATATAATGCCGGCAAATTCATAATGTTAAGCTCCCAATTAATTACCTTTCGACAGGCTGATAGCCAAAAAGCTCTGATAAGGCCATGTTTATATGACCTTATCACATATCACTCAATTTATTCTCAATTTCACACCTATCAACCCTTTAATAATAAGGTTGATATTGTTGATATCGGCCAGGGTTAGTTTCCTCGGCCCAATTCAGCAAGATTTCGAACAAATCTCTTCGTTCGGCATATTCGATAATCTTGTCGACAATAACGTCTTTACCTGAGTGCTGAGAAAATTGGTCATAAACGGGCTTAAATTGCGCTTCGTCAAAACAGAATCGACGCAGCTCGCGATCGGTGAAACCCTCCATAAGTAGGGTGCGAATATTCCTCACATTAA
Source organism: Anaerolineae bacterium (assembly GCA_020433785.1). The sequence continues at coordinate 15,020 of JAGRCC010000182.1, read as the reverse complement.
ATGTTTTTGACCCACCGGGAGGCGTTCCCACAGCAGCCGGTGAAGTCTCCGCTTTTTTGAGGTCGAGGTCGCCAGGTGTGGGAGGTACAGGTTCAACACGGGGTTGTGGCGTTGGTAAAATAAGGGGCTTATCCCCTTTACGAATAAATACAAAATCACCTTGTCCGCTGCCGGCGATGTAGTTAAAGAAGGGCGATTGCCCCGCCCCGCCATCCATTGTTGTTTGTCGAATAACTTCCGGTTTAATATAGTTGGCCAAATCTGTCGCGGTAATTAATTGGTCCTGATTATGATCGGCAAACCCTTCCAGGCCTGCCAGTAAGGCGCTGGTGAAAGCTGAATGTCCCGGACGGGCGCCACTATCTGCGGCGAATTCATCTTTATCCCCGGCGGTCATAATCTGCCACGCCTTTCGTTCAGTGATGCGTTTGAAGTAGGCATCATCCACAGTTCGGGGCGAAGCGGCCGGACTGGCCATGGTTCCAATCGCGGCGACGCCGCTAAAACAACAATCCAAGATAATCAATATATGTTTGGCCGATGTAAAACCACAGGCCTCACGAACCTCTGACATTTTGATATAATCCGCATAATGACTGTGACGGGCGTCTTGCGGAATCAGGTAACCCCGTAGATGACCGGCTGCGCCTTTCTGAGTCGTACCGTGTCCGGCGAAAAAGATGATCAAGCGATCATTGGGGCCAATCCGTGCGTCAGGAATGGTTTCATCCGGGTTTATACCCCCCGGGAGTTTATCTAGAAGCCAACTTAAGATCTCTTTTTGACTGGCCTGCTGATCATACATGGCAAAAACATAATCGAAGCCAAAGTCTTCTTTCAGCACGCGAGCCACCTCACGGGCGTCGTTGACTGCGTTGGTTAGGCGGGGGTGCCGCTTGCCGTAATCGTTGATGCCGATGACTAAGGCCCAACTCCGTTCGTAGCCGCCTAACTCTTCGGTTGGGAATTCTTCCGGGTCTAAACTAGCCCGGGTCAAATTTTCGGTCATAGGAGCCACCTTTCTAAGAGCAACTTCTTGTGATTTGATATCTAAACCTATCCATTGGTTACCGTCTCGACCATCGCCGGCCAGCCGCCGTCGGCTACAAAATAGGTCATGTGGTCGCAGGCCAGTTCGTGCTTGATCGGGGCCGGGGTGCGGATATCGGGTACATTGTAGGTGCTGGTGACGGCCACGGCGGTATCGTTGGGCTCATTGAGAAAGGCCAGGCTGGCGGCTTGATGCAGCAGTTGGGTCGTATTGATTTTGCTCAACAGCCGTTCGAGCCGGTTCTGCCCATCGGGTTCGGCTTGCCGGGCGGCTTCGATAATCGAGGTATTGCCGGCAAAGAGGGTGTAGGGCAGGCCGGGATCGCGGGTGGTCGCCAGGTCGTTGAGCAGTTCTGAGGCGACATTCATCTGATCGAGCATTTTGTCGTTGTTCTCGATGAAGGCCAGCAGCCCGGTGGCTACCGACACCGGCCAGGTGACCGGGGCCAACATGTTCAGGCCGATGGTCAGCGCGGTCAGGGCATAATCTTCGATTTTGGGCCAGGGCGAACCGCCGTTGGGCGTGCCGAACATATAGAGGTGCTGCACCATTTGATTACCGCCGTCGATCCCCTCAACCAGCCAGCGCGAGACCAGCCCGCCCATTGAGTGAGCCAACACGTGCAGGGTTTTGTTGTGGCCCGGTCCTAAACCCACCGCCGTTAGTTTTTCTTTGAGCAGCGCGGCGGTCTCTTTGATACCGGTCGCCAGATTTTCGTAATCAAAGGCTAGAATCAGGTCGTAGTGGTCGGCGAGGCGCTGACCCTTGGGGCCGATCCAGGCGCTGGGGGTCATGTAGCGAGTTTCGCCGATGATGCCGTGAATGTACAAAGCCACTTTTGAGGCCGCGGCCACCTTAGCGGCAATGAGGGCCGAGTTGGTCTCATATACGACCTCGCCCGGTTGTTCGCCGGGAGTAACCATGGCCAGCCGGGGGTAGGTTGGCGCCAGGCCAAGGGTATCGGTGATCAGCTTTTGAAAGTAGAGGCGGATGGAGTTGGTCAAGCTGCGGGTACCTTCCGGGTCGGGCAGCCGTTCGATGGTAATTTCCGTGCCCCCTTCTCGACCGGTAACCCGGCCCAGCGGCAGGAAAAACTCGCCGTCGAAGCCATAGGCCAGCACCTGTTCATTGTCTTCAAGGACAGTCGGCAGCTTGAGCTTGAGCGGGGTCTGAGGGCTGACGTCTTCATAATTGGCAACGTTTTCCAGCGCCAGCACACTCAACCCCGGCTCACCCACGCTGCGAGTGGCGGTCAGCGACAATGGCTGCATTTGGCCGGCGTTGCCCCGAGGCCAGTTAGGCAAGCTGGCGCTGCCCAAATCGCGGCTCGATTCGGGATCGGTCATCAGTCGGGCGGTGACGGCTTCGCCTCCGGGGCCGGTCAAGCCCGCCTGGTCGATCAGGGTTACGCCTTCAGTCAGTTCGACGCCTGTATCCCCGGCTTCGATCTTAACGGCGTCTTGCGGTCGATGCGTCACTACGGGTAAATCGACCGTGCGCCAGTCGTTGAAGATGGGATCGTCGTCATCCAACGAAGCGCGTAAATTGGCCTTTTTCAGCAACTGGTCGAGCGCGCCCCGGTCGCCCCGCGTCGTCACGTATTTAACCGGCAGTGGATCGAGATCCAGGAAGGTGGCATCAAAGTTGTTGGTACTGATCAGCAGCTTAAACAGCTCCCGCTTCTCGGTCATCCCCTGCTGCCATAAATCATCCTCTACCTCCAACTTAAGCCGCCCATGACCAACCACAAATGCTTCACCACCGGCCGGCACTTCGATAATGCCTCCGTGGTTTTTAGAGGCCACCGGCCACACTCTAAAGTCGGGGGTGATATTCAGTAAGGTGCAGAAAAAATCTTGCTGAGTGTTATTGGTTAACTTGAAGCGCAGTCCGGGGGGGCGCCATTCCTCCCCCAAAGGGGTATAGGTCAACCGTAGTTCGCCTTCTTCCTCGGCGATGTATTGGTTTTGCCCCTCCTCAACCGTTACCGTCATCGACACCGCGTTGGGGTCCAGATGGGTTTCGGGATTGTTTAACTCGTAGGTGGTGAGCCAGCGGGCCATGTGCTGTAAGCGGGCAGCGGCCAGAATTGGCTCGGTATAGGGCGTATCCACCATCAGCGATTGGGAGTCGGTCGTGCGGCAGATGCGGTAGACCCGCTCATTAGGCAGGGCCATCAGCCGTAGGTCGGCCTGCTCGATCTCGGCCTCGCCATCGGCGACCTTGACCTTCAACGTCGGCGCATCGCTGTTGGCCTGGTCGATGGCTTGCCCTACGTCATCTAAGGCGGCTTGATCGTCGCCGGTCAGGTGAACCAGCCGGGGCGGCAGCGGGCTGGCGATGACCACGGCCTGGTAAGGGGTCTCCGCCTTGCCCAATACCTGCCCATCGACAGTAACCTTAATTTTGCTATAGGTGGGGTAAACGTCCGTGACCTTGGCCTGCCCGGCGGCATTTTTGAGATCGATGGCTTCATCATCGGCCAAGGTGGAAAACAAGGCCAACTGGGTGGTATCGCGTTTGGTCTCCGGCGAGATGCCGTGGATAGTACCGCCGTCGATGATCCAACTGCTGGCGTCATTGTCGTAACGGGCGGTGTAGCTGCGGGGGCGGGGCTGAATGGCGCCGCCCAGAAAGGGCTGGTCCAAAGACAGTTCGGACTCGATTTGGGGCGTCTGGTAGCGGATAGCCAGCCGGACCAGGGCATTGACATGGGCGGCCAGGCGGCGATAGCTGAAGTTGGGGCCGGCCTGTTGCAACGCGGTTAACAGGTGATAAGTAAAGACGCCTTGTATCTCCTGCGGCTCCCCCAGGGGGCGTTCGCGAGCCAGTTCCTCCGGCCGACAGGCAGACATCGCAATGTGCGGCGCTGACGGCGGCTGGTAGCGCCGGTCTTCGCCCTCGACCACGATGGCGTTCTGCGGCACCGCATAATCGCTAAACGTACGGCGGCGAGTGTTGGGGGGGGTCATGCGCACGCCGCCCTCATCGTCGCGCGTGCCGGAGCCGGAGTGGCAAGAGTCGAGGATAATCACGGTATGGAGATCAGGCTTGCCCTGCGTCACTTGGCTGATCAGATAACCCAACTCCTTGTCGGCCAAATCCCAGGCCTGGTCGTGGCTGCGGCTGTCGTGGCAGACCAGGGTCTCGTTGCGCCGATCCGACTCCAGATGCCAAAACTCCGGCGGGGACATCTCTTGCGCGCCGTGGCCGCTGTAGTAGAATAGGGCCGTATCCCCATTTTGGGCCTGGCCCAGATGGCCGACAAAGGTATCGAGCATGTTTTGCCGGGTGGCCTGTTCGTCGGTCAGTACCTCGAGCTTAAGCTGATCGGCCCCAACCCGGCCCGCCAGAAACTGCCGCACGCGGTTCACATCCTGCACACAGCCGTTGAGGTTGTTTACCGCCGTGTATTTGTTGATTCCTACCAGTAGCGCATAGACCGTCATTTTGGTTTTCTCCTACTTGTTGTTAGGTTAATTATGAGGGTAGCGATCGTGGTGGATCCAACCCCCGATCGACTCGGATTAAGGTATCAACGACCCCGCATCCGCTAATATGGCTTCGATCCGAAAACCTTGGTTGCGGTACCAGCGATCTGGAAAATCGGGATGGGGGACGCGTTGGCTGTGGAGGGCGACCACGTTGAAGTTATCGTCAAGGACCGGCGAGCCGGAACTGCCGTACTCGGTATCGGTTAGGTATTGGATAAACACCTTGCGCACGGCTTTAACTAAATTATCCCGCAACGCGATCTGCTGGACTTCGCCGCGAGGGTGCTGGATCAGGTTGACCCGGCTATCCACATCGACGGTTTGGCCATGGCGTGGATTTAACACGCCCCATACCTCACCGGCGGTTTGGCCGTTTTTAGGTTTAACCTTGACAATCGCGTAATCGAGCGTCGGATCGGCCTTGAACATTGCGTCGGGGTCACACTCCCAAACATCAACCGGGGTTATGGCGCTGCCTTGGGCATCGGCCTGCCGGTAGTTGAACTCTAAGCGGGCGCTGCGGGCGTCATCAGCCGTATGAAAGACATGATGATTGGTCATAAATATATCGGGGGCTATCAGAAAGCCGCTGGCCATTTCGTAGTTCAAGCGGACTCGAGCGACGCTGCGAGCGGCGCTTAACGCTTTCTCCAACCACCAAATATGCATAAAATTTGGCGGGCCGATAATCGCTCTGGCGCTGTCGCCGGTTTCACTCAGATCTTCCTTGCCCAGCCAAATAAATCGCTGGGCTTGGGGTTCATCATTAAGTTTATCTAGCTGCATTGATATCTCTCCTTGGACAGGGGTTAATTTTGTAAAGTGCTGCTACGTTCAGTCGCAAGCGCAGCGTTTGAGGGGGCTAAAGTCGGTGTAAGATGGCCCTGATTGTGGCTAAATCTACTTGTCAAGGTAACGGGAAAAAATTAGAGCCACATAAGTATAGTCTTAAAATAAAGTTAGAAAAAGTTATAGCCTCTCCGCTGCCTGGCGACGTTCTTTAGAAACTACCATACTTTCCCGCTATTTGACTCTACAACGTCGCTACACGACTCCATGAAACCTCCACAACGCTCCAAATTTCTCCAAACTTTTGGGGGTTTCCTCCACTTCATGCTACACTCACGTCATAAATTGCCATGAAATCACCTGGGTTAGACAAAACGATTTTACAAAATACGATCCAAAAGACCTTAAGAATTTGGTCTAAAGGTGAGGAGCCGACGTCCACGCTGCTGGCCGATTTGCGCTGCTGCCGACAGTTAACCGCACCGGCGGAGCAAAACAGCCCTCAGGCATCGGCGGCGGTCCGGCCGCTGCTTGAGTCGGCCTTAATGACCTTGGCCCACCGTAACCAGCCGGCCGCCGATTTACTGCGCCAGCGCTATCTGGATGATATCGGGGTTAGAGTTTTAGCCCGGCAGTTAACCGTTTCAGAAAGTCAATTCTACAACCTGCAAAACGAGGCGCTGAGCCAATTAACCGACATTGTCTTGGAAGTAGAACAGCAAGCCCAGTTTGACCACCGTCTGGCCATTGAGTATCGCCTGGAGGCCATTGGCCATCAACAGCTTTTTGGCGTGGCCAATATCCTCGACAAATTGCATCAGCTCGTGGTCGATCCCGAGGCCGTCTGGATTATCGCGATCGAGGGTCTGGGGGGCATCGGCAAAACCTCGCTGGCCGACCGGATAGTGCGCGATCTGATACCATCGAATCGCTTCTATGACATGGCCTGGATTAGCGCCAAACAGCAGAGTTTCATGCCGGCTGTGGGGATTACCCCCCACCCGGCCAGCCGGCTGCCCACGTTGACCATCGAGAGCCTAACCGACAGCCTATTAGTCCAACTTAACCAGCACCAGGCGCTAACCCTGCCTGCCGCACAAAAGGCCGATGTTCTGCAGCGGCTGGTCAAACAGCAGCCTTACCTTATTGTCGTTGACAACATGGAGACGGCCAACGACTACCGGGGGTTAATTCCCGGCTTGCGGCAGTTGATCAATCCCAGCAAAATTGTGTTGACCAGCCGTTACAGTCTGCGTGGTTATGCCGGTATTTACTCCTTCAACGTAACCGAACTGAGCCAGGCCGACACCTTGACTCTGCTGCGCTACGAAGCGAAGGCCAGAGGGTTGACGCTGCTGGCCCAAGCTACGGATGATGTGCTTACCCAAATCTACGAGGTGGTGGGCGGCAACCCGCTGGCCCTAAAACTGGTCCTCGGTCAGGCCCACGTGCTGCCGCTCTCGCAAGTTTTAGAAAATCTCCAAAAAGCCCAGGGGCGTAAAACGACCGAACTCTACTCCTACATTTACTGGCAAAGCTGGCAGGCGCTCAGCGACGTGGCCCGCCAGGCACTCCTGGCGCTGCCGGTTGCGTCACCGCGCGGCAGCACTTTTGCGCAACTGGCCGCCGTCAGCCAACTGGAGATCGATCAGTTGAGCGAGGCCCTGGATGAGCTAACCGGCCTCTCCCTGGTCGGGTCAAATCATGGTTTGGAAGATCGCCGTTATAGTATACACCGTTTGACTGAAACATTCTTATTAACGGAGGTAGCCCAGTGGCCGTCGTCCCTTTAACGGATACCGAAAGCTGTAACAGCTATTGGAAAAGCTGCATTCAGAACAATTTAATCTATTGGCATACCTTTCTGCCCGACCACTCGGCCGATATTTCAGCGCTGGATCAAGAGCATGAAACGATCGTCAAAGCCATTCTATATGGCTTAAAACTTGAACCGGCCTGGGCCGACGCCTATGGGCTGATTGTAACTATGGCCGATTTTATGGAGCGCCGGGGATACTGGGATATGTGGCACATGGTCCTGCACCAAGCCCAAACGGCCGCTTCACAAAACCACGACGAGGTCGGGCGCGTCATGTTATCGGCTTTGTCGGCCCGGCTCAATCACCGGCAGGGCAATTTTTCTGAGATGGTCCGGGATTATCGGCGCACCATTCGGCTGGCCCGTCGCTCGAACGATGTGTTCAATGAAGCCCGAGCCTGTACCAATTTGGGCTACTTTTATGTCGAGCAGGGCCACTGGTATCGAGCCGAGGTCTTGTGCTGTCATGCGCTCCACCTGTTTGAGCAGCTCGATAGCGACCATGGCAAAGCGCACACTGAAAATCATCTGGGTATGTTGCGCGTTCGCCAAAACAGGTTGGCACAGGGCCAGGTACATCTCACCCGCGCCTATGAAATCTGGCAAAAGATGGGGGATGACTACGGCATGATGCTGGCTTGCATTAATCTGAGCGCGCTGTTTAATGAGCAGGAGCGGCCTGGCGAGGCGCTGCCCTGGCTAGAGGAAGCGGTCCGCAGGGCCAAAGCGATTGGCGAAGAGGCCTGGCTCGGAACTATTTTGATGAATATGTCGAATTCGTTTCGACTGGCCGGCAACTTTTCCGAAGCCGAATCCCATCTCTGGCAGGCCAGCGTTATCTTCCACCGCCATTCGGATAAATTGGGCCAGGCTATGACCCTTGATAATTTGGGGCTGTTGGCCTACGCCCAAGGAAATTCTGTAGAGGGCAGCCAGTATTTGACCCGGGCGATTGAGGCCTGGCAGGCTTTAAATCATGGTTATAATGAAATCAGAGCGATGAGCTATCTGGTTGAAGGAAAGTTGGCCGAGAAAAATGACGAAGAGGCCGACTTTTGGCTCACCCAGGCCGAGCATCGGCTCGATCAGCTGAACGGGCCAACAACGCAAGACCACAAACCACTACATTCTAAATTAGCCGAACTCCGCCGCAGCCTCAATACCAGGCCGCGTAAATAGATCGCAGCATCCTGATTTGGCCCAGCCGTATCGAAGGATGCTGCGATCTATCGCTATTCAGTTGTTGTTAACAACCTCCGCCCGCCGAGCCGTTACTCTGGCAAGCATGCGCCGGGGCGGTTACCGCCAATCCTAACGCGTCGGCCACAATCCCGGATGATCCGGCCACGGCGGCCAACAACGCCAATCCTGCCAACACACTGATAATTCGTTTCTTCAACATTTCGGATGTCCTCCCATTTTGGTTAGGAGGGCCATACCGATCAGGGTCCCCTCGGTTGAGTGAGGCTCAACCGGCTCGCGAGCCATCGCTGGCCCAATATCTTTGGTAAATTAGATCCTGCTTGACAAGGCCTATGTCAGGAGAGCGCCGGCGAGTAGTAATTCATTGGGGTAAATTCTTTAACACTCGACTTTGGGCTTAAGAAAGTTGGGTGTAAAATAGGTTCACCGTTTGCTCTTTGGTCTCATTATGCCCCTTTGTGCGGCACATTGAGGCACAAATCGCGCACAAACCGGTACCCTGAGCGCTCCAATGACGCAATCAATGCCTCTCCCCAAATTTTCAAACGATTTAGGCGGCTTTACCGTCCGCTTGCGAACGCGTGTTTTTAGCACCCAACAAAAAGCCGCTCACTATTTTGGCATCAAAAGCCACGGCACCATATCACGCTACGAAAGTGAAGCGCTGCGGCCGCCGCTGGGTTATCTGGCTAGTCTGGTCAAGCTGTATGCAGAACGATTAGAACGTGACGATCCCAGCGCAATAGCTTGCCAGATCCATTTCTTGCACGAAGTCAATCAAGCCATCCGCCAATGCTACAGCGGGGATGAAGCCCCGTTTCACTCCTGGGACGAGTTGTGCGCCACGGCCAGTGAATTTCTGGCGAAGCGCCAGATGACGGAGAATGCCGCCGAGACCGTAACCCTTCAATCTTCGCTATCCGAAAGCCGCGATCCACGGTCGCCCCAACCGGTCGCGACCAAATCTTTAAGCGACTACTTAAGCGAGGTGATCGATTTTCAAAATCTGCCCTTTCTTTTGGCCGATATAAACAAGCAGCGCCAACTGCGGAATCGGCAGGCGCTGCTGACGCTAGTGAGCGACACCTGGATTAGAGGCTTGTTGGCGCACTCGCTGTATGAGTCGGTGCTGCTTAAACTGGACCTACAAGACCAACCGGAAACGATTGAACCGCCTTGGAGTATAATGGTCCAGACGGCGGCTCATCCACCCCAGCCTCTGCCGCCGGGTCTAAAGATGATCGACGTGTTTAACAATATGGGCCAGTGCCTGCTGATTTTGGGCAATCCGGGATCGGGTAAAACAACGATGCTGCTCGATTTAACCCGCGATCTCATTGTTCAAGCCGAGCAAAGCCCGCTGCAGCCGATTCCGGTTGTCTTTAACCTGTCCTCTTGGACCGTGTCTCATTTGTCGATAGCGGATTGGTTGGTTGAGGAACTGCTGGCCAAGTACCACATCCCTAAAAAGATTGGCCGGCCTTGGGTTGAAAATGATGAGATTCTGCCCCTACTCGACGGCCTGGATGAGGTGGTCGAAACGGAGCGCGAGGCGTGCGTGCAAGCCATCAATCGTTTTCGCCAGGAACATTTGGTGCCTGTGGTGGTGAGCAGCCGGGCGGCGGATTACGAAGCCTTATCGACCCGGCTCCAGTTTCAAGGAGCCGTACTGTTACAACCCCTAACCGATCGCCAGATCGATGCCTATCTGGCCGGCTTTGGGTCGAAATTGAGCCGGTTGCGGAAACTGTTGCGCACAAATGAAGACCTGTGTACCTTGGCCCAAACGCCTTTAATGTTGAACATCATGATCTTGGCCTACGAAGGGTCAGATATTGACCTATCGATCCAGTCCGACGGTTCGACCACGTTCGACCAGCATTTGTTCGAGGCTTATATTCAGCGCATGTTGGCCCGTAGGGCTTACCCGGCCAAACCCTACCCTGACCATCTAACCCAGCATTGGTTGAGCCAATTAGCTAAACAAATGACCCGCCGCAGCCAGACCGTATTTCTGCTCGAAGATTTACAGCCGGTTTGGCTACCCAAGCGGCAATGGCTGTTACTCTATCTGTTTAGTTCCCGGTTAGCCGCCGGATTATACAACGGGCCATTGATCGGCCTCGGCGTCGGGATTTTTACGACTCAGTTATTGCGTCTAAACCAAACGCCGGCCACAAGTCTCGCCCGTTGGATGGTGGTGGGGATGGTGATTGGCCTTGTCACCGGACTGCTCTTTGGTCTGATTGATTTGTATCGATTTTTTCAACATACCCCCCCCAACAAGGAACAAAAGGCCAAAGACCTCCGACAATACGTTGCCTATTTCTTGACCGCCGGATTTTTAGCCGGGCTAGCCGGTGCTTTAATCTTTTACGTGGTCGGTGGCCTGCCGTTAGGCGTTGCTGGCGGGTTGGCCGCTGGTTTTGGCTTGGGATTTGGCTACTTTGTCACCATGCGGATCGACCGTGACATTCTCACCGACGATATCCAACCGACCGAGACGTTGCGTTGGTCGTGGCAAAAAGCGGTTCGCATCTTTCCGATAGGAGCGGCTGTAGGGGCGGTGTGCGGCACGACCATGGGCTGGGTCATCAGCTTAAATGACGTCTCACGAGCTTACTGGTCCGCCGGCCCCCTGGTCAGGGTTTCCGGGGAGGATCATTTTGTTTTAATTTGCGGTTTAATAGGAGGTAGCCTGTTGGGGCTGATTGCCGCTCAATTTGGTGGGCTGAACAGCAGTGGGGTTGAAACAAAAATACGGCCCAATCAGGGCATCTGGTTATCGCTCAAATATGCCCTGTCGGCCGGGCTTAGCTTTGGCTTGATTACGGCTGCCTGCGGCGGTCTATTGAGTTGGCTGTTATGCGGCGATCCGTGGGCCGGCTTCTTTTTTAGCCTAATTTTGATTTTGGCCTACGGCGGCCTGGCCTTGCAATGGTACGGCGGGCTGGATGTCGCTCAGCATTATATTTTACGGGCTATGCTGTATTTTTTGAATCAGATGCCGCTCAATTATGTCCGCTTTCTGGATTACGCGGCTGACCGGATCTTGTTAAAAAAGGTCGGGGGCGGCTATATTTTTATCCATCGCCTGCTGCTGGAATATTTTGCCAAGCAGAACCGGGAGCCATGAGGTTAAATGATCTCAGTCCAATCGGCAGCGGTTTGGGCCTCGCTTCGGGCGAGTTCTTCCTTTAAAAGGTTCAACTCTTCGTCATCCAAAATGGGTTCAATCGGGTCAAAGGGAGTCAGGCTTTCAAAGCCGGGAATTCTAGGCAGCGGTAATTTGCCCCAGACCACCATCGCATTGGCAAATTCCAGCCCAATTTGATCGATCTGGCGTTTCAGATCATCGAAATTAGTGATGCTGGCTTTGGTCCGTATCGTCCATGCGGTCTGAGCATCCTCAAACGGTTCATTGTTGGCCAGGCGGGTCAAATAGACGGCGTTTTGCCAGGCCCGCGTACGCTGGTCTTCAAAAAACCGGCGGGTAATCCACTCATCGAAAGGTCCCAGCACTTTGTCTAACAAGCTAAACCCTTGCGAACGATGATAATGGGTTACGGCATCCTGAATCGGATTGACCGTATCTCTAATGGTTTCATTGATGATGATGTGGTCCTGCCTTCGCTTTTCTCGCTCTGCATCCGTGCGGCCGATACCGACCTGGTAAACCGCAACCGGCAAATCGTGAACCACATGGGCATTAATGCTCAACATAAGATGTTGCAGACTAATGATACCTCGATCATTTCGGGCTTTGTCAAAGGCAAAGCCCCACGTTTGAGGCATTTCCCGGTTTTGGGTATGGGCGTGTAGGGCCGCTCGATACAGGTTAGCGAAGGTGATCAAATAGGCTTCCACCCATTGGGGGTCTACAAACTTTCCCTGGCCGCTCTCTTGTTGCTTTTTGAGTTCGCTCACGATGCTATTGGTTGTGGCCAGATAGGCCACCACAAATATACCGCGATTATCTTTTCTACCCTGCTCATTGAGCGTATTTCTAAACAAATAGTCAAGTTGGATTAAATTTTCTTCCACTTGATCGAGCGAAAGATACTCATTTTTGGTTAAATCGGCTATGCTTTGATCAATATTAAGCCCCATTTTTTCCTCCCAAGGGATCATCTCTATCAGCAGAGTCTTTGTAAGGCAAACTTAAGTTTGCCTTACGCCACCCAATTTATAGAGATGATTCGTGCTAACCTGCCCGACTGATTTTTAAGGTTGGGGACTAAAAGTAACATAGTCCGAGCGATCAAGCAAACGATGACAAACCACTTAGGTTGTCTTTCGCTGTTGGGCGGACCAACCAAGTGACTGTCACCGTTTGAACTGCGCGCCTTATGGTTAGAGTCCCCACGCAGCCGGCAGCGTCGTTTGACAATCTGCCCGACTTTGGCGACAATCACTGCCAAAATTGAAGCAGCAGCGCAAAAAATATCCCATTATTATCGAGGCTAACCATGAGAGACATTGTCGAAGGAGACTTGCTGTGGCAGCCGTCGCCACATGATATTGAAAACGCCAACTTAACCCGCTATATGGCCTGGCTGAAAAGCCACACCGGCCGGGAGTTTGCCGATTATCAGGCCCTGTGGCGCTGGTCGGTGACCGACATCGATGCCTTTTGGGCCAGTCTGTGGGATTACTTCGAAATCATCGCCTCCGAGCCGTACACAGCCGTTCTGGCCGAGCGCCACATGCCGGGCGCTCAGTGGTTTCCCGGCGCAAAACTCAACTACACCGAAAATTTCTTCCGCCAACAAACCGGCGACCAGTCGGCCATCTACTACCAAGCCGAAAACGGCCCTCTGGCCGAAATAAGCTGGCAGACCTTATACGACCAAACCGCCCGCCTGGCCCAAGCTTTAAAAGCAATGGGCGTCGAGCGCGGCGACCGGGTGGTGGCCTACCTGCCCAACATCCCCGAAGCCATCGTCGGCCTTCTGGCGACGGCCAGCCTGGGGGCCATCTGGTCGAGCTGCCCGCCCGATTTTGGCGACCGCAGCGTGCTGGACCGCTTCAGCCAGATCGAGCCGAAAGTCTTCATCGCCGTCGATGGCTACCACTGGGGCGGCAAAACCTTCGACCGGACTGAGGTCGTGGCCCACCTGCAAGCCTCGCTGCCGACTTTGGCAAAAACCATCCTCATCGCCGACGTTACCGACGGCGCGGCCCTGGATCGCCTGTCCAACACGGTGCTATGGTCCGATCTGCTGGCCGCCGCGCCAACCACCGGCCTGACCTTTGAGCAGGTCCCGTTTGATCATCCGCTGTGGGTGCTGTACTCGTCCGGCACCACCGGCTTGCCCAAACCAATTGTTCAGAGCCACGGGGGCATCCTGCTGGAGCATCTCAAAGCCATCCACCTCACGCTCGACCTGACACCGGCGGATCGCTTCTTCTGGTTTTCCAGCACCGGCTGGATGATGTGGAATTTCCTGGTCGGCGGGCTGCTCAACGGCACCTCGATTATCCTCTACAACGGCAGCCCCGGCTACCCCGATCTGAACGTCTTATGGCGGCTGGCCGAAACCAGCGGCATGACCTACTTTGGCACCAGTGCGGCTTTTATTCAGGCGTGTATGAAGGCCGGCATTCACCCCAACCAAGCATTCGATCTCAGCCGCATCCGGGCCGTAGGCTCAACCGGTTCGCCCCTACCATCCGACGGTTTCGGTTGGGTTTACGACAACGTCAACGCTGATTTAGCCCTGGAGTCTTTCAGCGGCGGCACCGATCTCTGCACCGGTTTCATCGGCGGCGTGCGCATTCAGCCCATCTACGCCGGCGAACTGCAAGGGCCGTCGCTGGGCGCAGCGGTCCAATCCTTCAATATCAACGGCGAACCCGTCATCGATGAAGTCGGCGAGTTGGTGATCACCGAGCCGATGCCGTCCATGCCCATCTATTTTTGGAACGACCCCGATATGAGTCGCTACCACGAGAGCTACTTTGAGATGTTCCCCGGCATCTGGCGGCACGGCGATTGGCTAAAAATAAACGAACGCCATGGCTGCGTGATCTACGGCCGCTCTGATTCAACCATCAATCGCCAGGGTATCCGCATGGGCACCAGCGAGATTTACCGCGTGGTCGAGTCATTCCCGGTCATCGCCGACAGCCTGATCATCGATCTGGAATTGCTGGGCCGCCAATCGGCCATGCCCCTCTTTGTGGTCATGCGCGATGACGCCACGCTGGATGATGATTTACGGCAGCAGATCAAACAAAAGCTGCGCAGCGAGGTCTCGCCGCGCCACGTGCCTAATGACATCATAGAGATCAAACAGGTGCCGTACACCCTCAGCGGCAAGAAAATGGAAGTTCCCATTCGCAAGATATTGCTGGGGATGGACATCAAAGAAGCCGCCAACCCCGGCGCAATGCGCAACCCCGAAGCGCTTGACTTTTTTGTGGCCTACGCTGAAACCCTTCGTAAGGCATAACGTACGATGTTCTTGAAAAAACCATGAAGCGCATGAAGAACATGAAGGGATAGGATGATTTAAGGGTTAATCAAAAAGTGGGTAAATAGAACGCGGATCGGACCGATCACACGGATAAACACGGGTTTTTTAATTTAAATCAAGCTTTATCGGTGAAAATCCGTCTAATCCGTGTCATCCGCGTTCTATCATTTCTCATCAGATCTTGA
>JAGRCC010000181.1 GCA_020433785.1 Anaerolineae bacterium | reverse complement strand
ACACCCAACTGCGTAAGTCCTATTTATATCAGCGTTTATCAGCGAAAATCTGCGTCCTGATCTTTGGTTGTGGCTTTGGCGCTTTATGGTTAATTATTTACTCCCGCGCCACTGGTGGCGGAACAACCTCCTCAACCGGCTCGCCGTAATGATTGAGGGCGGCATCGGCTACCCGGGCGAAGATGGGCGCGGCGACGCTGCTGCCTTGCCCCCCGTTTTCAACGATGACCGCGATAGCGACCGTCCTCGTTTCATTGGCAGCGAAACCGGCAAACCAGGCGTGTGGGGCTTTGTTGTCGCCGACTTCAGCGGTGCCGGTTTTGCCGCCCACGGTTAGCCCCGGTACCGCCGCCGGGCTGCCTCTGTCCACCAAGGCGATCATCATCTGGCGCACTTGCCGGGCTGTTTCCGGCGCCATAATATTTTTACTCCAAATAGCCTGAGGTTCCTTCCGCAAAACAGCCCCCGATGGGTGGCGAACGCTGGCCAATAGATGGGGCTCGGGCATATCACCCTCGTTTACCACAGCAGTAACCATTAAAGCAACGCTGAGCGGCGAGGCCAGCAGTTCACCTTGCCCAATGGCCGTGACCGCCCGCAGTAAATTATTGCGCTCCAGCGCATCCGGATCATTGGCCAGCCGGGCGGCGCTGGTCTCTATCTCCAGCGGAGGGGGCTCGCCCCGGCCAAAACCGAGCCGCTGAGCATAATTTATCAGCGTTTCGCCCCCCAACTCATCGCCCAATTGGGCAAAGACCGCATTGGCTGAGGTGACGTAAGCGCGCTGCAAATTGAGCACGGCTTCTGGATGGTTGCGATCGATCACCTTGCCGCCATCGACCCAGTAGGCGTAATACTGGCCCTGGCCATCTTGCAGGGGTGGACCGACATCAAACATCGTATCCGGCTGGGCCAAGCCGCTATCCAACGCCGCGACGAGCGTGACGGTTTTCCAGGTCGAGCCAGGCACGAACAAGCCTTGCGCCGCGCGATTGACAAAGGCGCTCTGGCAGTTGGCATCCGTGCCACAATTGGCCAATAGGTTCGTCACGTACTGCACGTTCTGCACCTGGTTTGGATCGAACCCCGGCCGGCTGACCATGGCCAGCACCGCGCCGGTCTCCGCATCGAGCGCTACCACCGCGCCGGCGCGATCGCCCAGGGCTTCGGCGGCGGCCCGCTGGGTTCGGCTGTCGATCGTTAGATAGACGTCGCTGCCCACAATCGGCTGGTAGAGCATCTGGTTGATTTGGGTGTCAATGCGGTTCAGGCCCAGCAGCGACACGTTGAAGGTGCGCTCGATGCCGGTGACGCCGGTGCGCAGCCCCGAGACATAGCCGGTGACATGGGCCAGCGATGGTTCCGCGTAAAAGCGGGCTTTCGTGCCGTCCGCCTCCTCGTAGTCGTAGGCCAGCGGGCGACCGGCCTGGTCAAAGATAGTTCCCCGCTTAATGCCGGCTAAAAAAACGCGGGTCCGTTGCACCACCGGTTGGGGGAGGTCATCAAAGGTGGCCGGGCCGGCCGGGATTACGCTCCCGCCGCCTAGCGTCTGATACTGGGCCGCCGCTGTGGACGGATCGAGGACGACCGGCTGTAATGTCTGCCCTCGGAACAACTGCCAGTACACAATCCGGGTCGATAGCAGCAGTAGCACGATCACCATCACATGGCCGATGTGCCAGATACGCCGGGTGAGGGTCATGTGGACCGATCCTTTAGCCGCTGAACCAAGGCCAGCGCCAGCCCGATTTCGGTCATGTTGATCATTAAGGCGATACCGCCCTGGCTCAGAAAAGGCACAGTCACGCCGGTTAAGGGTAAGGCATTGAGCGTCCCGCCGACCATGACTGTGACTTGAATAAACAGGTGTACGGCAATGCCCACCAGCAGCATGCGCTCAAAGACCTGCTCCGATGGCAGCCGCATCGCCACCCGCAGCAGACGCAGCAGCAGAATAGCAAACAGCCCCAGCAGCGCCACGGCCACTGCCGCGCCCATTTCTTCCAGAATGGCGGCAAAGATAAAATCGGAGTGCGACAGGGGCACAAAACCCGGATAGCCGAAGCCCAGCCCGGTGCCGCTGACGCCGCCGGCAATAGTCGCGTAGACCGCCTGTTGAATCTGGTAGCCCGGCCCTTCGGCGATGGTGACGCCGATGGGTTGGCCGCCAACGATGAGCGGCGCGGTACTCCACGGATTGAGGAACGCGGCCAAACGCTGCTGGATGACCTGCGGCGGACTCCAGGTGAAGGCCAGTATCACCGCCATCAGCAGCGACAGGGCCAACCCAATGCCAAACATGGTAAAAAAGATGCGCGATTGAAACCCGGCGTACAGCATGGCCACAAACAAGCCGCCCAAAATCAGGATCGCGCCAAAGTCTGACATCATGATCAGGGCCAGTGTGGCCAGCGAGACAAAGAGTACGCCCGGAATCATATACTGGATGGCCGGCAGGCGCAGCCAGCCCAGAAAAGTGCGAGCGCGACCCTCGGCGGCCTGGCCTTCACTTTCGATGTACCAGGCCAGGAAAATAATGAGGGTCAGCTTGATCATTTCGGAGGTTTGGATGGCCGGCAGCGGGCCGAGTTTCAGCGACAGCCGGGCCCCCGTTTCGTCGGTGACGCCGAAGAAGGCGGTGGCGATCAACAGCATCAGGCCACCTAGGCTGATCAGTACTGGCCATTCCTGGCGAACGCGCTCCACCAGCCGGGGCCGCCAAATGAGGATAGCCATCAGGCCGACTCCGGGGACAAACCCCCGCAGCAGCTGCTGCCACACTGCTGCCGGCGGGCGCAGTCGCCAAATCATAATCACGCCGATGGTTACCAAAAGGCCCACAATGGGCAGGATGAGCTGTTCTGCTTCTATTTGCCGCCAGCAGAGAAGAAAGTGAATGGCGAAGAGGGCTAGGGCCAGGACGACCGGAGGGAGTAAGGCCGGCGCCAGGGCCGGCAGCGGATCGACCCCCTGGCGCAGTTGCGTCGCCGCCGTCACTAAGGTAAAGCCCAGTACACCCACTAGAGTTACCAAGGCCAGCAGTCGTAATTCCCAAGACCGCGATAAAAAACGTCGAAGCAGCGCCACTAGCTACTCCGTCAACTCGAACGTCATATCGCCCAGCCCAACCGTAGCCCCAAAGGGAACCGGCTCTTCTTGCTGGGGTGTCAGGCGACGTTGATTTACGAATGTGCCGTTGGTACTGCCTAGATCGCGCAGCCGCCACTGCGCGCCGTCCCACCGGAGGCGGGCGTGCTGGGCCGAAACATACTGGTCCGTGAGCACCAGGTCGTTGGCCTTATCAGCTCCTAGGCTAGTTTCTTTCGATAAGTTCAGCAGGGCACCGGGGCGGACACGCCGGTCGCTGCCGCTGTTGATTACCTTCAAATGCCCCTTTAACGGTGAGGCCGACGCCGTCGTGCCGGATAAGTGGCCCTGCATTTCGCGGCGAACGGCCAGCAGCACCACGAACAGCATCGCGTAGATGAGGCCAATAAACAGCCACTTGCCTGAAAAAAGAAGCGCGCTCCATAGAATATCCACGTTGGCTCCTTACGGACGGCAGTCGGTGTGAAAGAATAAGGTGACGACGCCTTCGGTATCAGGGCGGGGGTGGTTGGGGTCGGCGGCGGCGAGAATAATCACGTCACCGGCCTGCAGAACCTGGCCTTTGGGCGAAACGCGCCGGTCATTGATATAGGTGCCGTTAGAGGAAGGGGTTCCATCCGGCGCACCATCATACAGGTGAAAGCGACTATCTTGATAGCGAATGTAGGCGTGCTGCCCGCTGATGAGCCGCTTTTGTTTCACCAACGGTAAATCGAAGTGGATGTCACACGTTGAATTGCGGCCGATGAGGGTGATATCCTGGGTGAGCGGCCACTGCTGCTCACCGGGCAAAAGCTCAAGGCAGGCCGTCGTCGTTGGGGCCGGTGCTGGCGGCGGGGGCGGCGGTGGTACTGAAGTTGAAGCTGGGGCTGCGCTCGATGGCGCGATAATCTGGGATTGGATCCGCACTTCGTTTTCAGCCAAATCGGTCACCGTCTCAATCTCGACCTGAACCGGGCCGGCAAAGCGGTACTCCTCCTGACCTAATCGACTGTTTTTGGTTTCAAGCACCTGCTGTAGCTTGTCTTGCCATTGGATACAGACCACGCTGCTGATGGGTTGAAAGTGGGCCTGATAGGTCTGCTCGTTTAGTTCAACCACGTAGCGGTTAGGCACCACTTTACGATACTGAGCATCCTCAAGCGTGTTTTCGGGATCCAGCATGGCTTGCTGCAGATAGCGGATGACATCGGCCGGTCGCATTGGACCTTGGCCCAATGACAGCGAGCGGCGTATTTGGCTTTGCAGCCGGGCATCGATGTGGCCGGGCAGCTGCTTTAAATCTTTCAGGATATCAAGCGGTTTGCGTTTCTTATCTTCCATAGCTGTTTTTAACTGCGGTATATCTGGATGTTGAGGGCCGTATGATCGTTTTCAACCCGTCCATTACTTTTCATGACAAACGTGAGCGTATCACCGGCGGCAACATCGACAACAAACCAATTTTGATTACGGATGCCCTCCGTATCGCCCGGTTGAAGGCGTAGTTCGTCCACCCGTTGGTCGTTATGATACGCCTGAATGAGTACGCCATCGCCTCCCGAGTCGATTTTACGGGCCGTGCCAACGATGCGGACCCGACCGTTAAAGTCGCTGCGCCAGCGCCAGGCAATATCGACCTCGTTGCCCGGATGGCCGGAGTTTTCACAAATGCGGACGTAACGCTCATCGTAGTTGCGGTTGGGATACCAACACGGTCCAAACTCGCCATCTTCAAATACCATGGCTTCGAAGTTGTTAGCATTGGGTCGCGAAACCAGATACTGCCAGCCGTTCGAGGGCGAGTCGGAAAAATCACGCCGGCTGTCGGCCACAAGCTGTGGTTCAGCCGGTGGCGGCGTCGCCGTGGCCGGTGGGGCGGGCGATGGCTGGACGACGATCGGCGTGGGGCTCTCTTTAGATGATGGCCAGATGAACCAGAGAAACAGACTGCCCAAAACCAGCAGCCCCGCCAGCGATCCTAAAATCAGCGTCCCCGAAAAAGGGGTGGTTTTCTTGGTAGCGGGTGGCGGAGCGCCCGTATTAACAACCGGCTTTAGCTTAGTCGCATCTCGTCGTTTGGAAGCCGTGGCTCGCGGTGGCGGCGGCTGGGGTTTGGCCGGTTGGGTTTCGAATAGTTCAGGCGGCAGATTGGCGCTGTGGGTTGGCAGCGGGGGCAGCGGGTATTCGCCGACTTTTTTAGCAACTCGTTCCGGCATCGTTTGGTGTAGCTGCGTTGCCTGTTGTGATGCCGTCTGCAAGGTGGCCGTCAAACTGACCGCCCGATTTAGAGCCCTGGACAGCGCGGCCCCATTAGGGTAACGCGCCTCGGGCGTTTTGACCAGGGCCTGTAAGATTACGGCTTCCACTGCCCGATGGAGGTCCGGCCGAAAGTGACGGAGCCGGGGCGGTAAGGCGTTAACGTGCATCTCCGCCACCTCCTGCGCTCGATTGGCTGCAAACGGCGGACGTCCGGCAAACATCTCGTATAACATAACGCCCACTGCGTATAAATCGGTTTGGGGAGTACTGCGGGATGCGCCCGTGACTTGCTCGGGGGCCATATATTCGGCCGTGCCGAAAGCATCGCCCCTGGTGCGGGTATCGGCCAACAGGGCTAAGCCAAAATCGACTAGAACGGCCTCCCCCTGCTTGTTGACGATGATATTAGAGGGCTTGATGTCACGATGAATAACGCCTTTACTGTGGGCGTAATCGAGCGCCGAACAGATTTGGCCGATGAGACGGCAGGCCTCTTCCGTTTCGATAAATTCGCCCTCTTGACGGTAGGATGCCAGCACTTGGTGCAGATTGGCCCCTTCAATATATTGCAGAGCCATATAGAGCAGGCCATTCGATTCACCGTACCGGTACAGTCCGACAATATTGGGGTGCGCTAACTGAGCAATGGCGCGGGCCTCCCGCTCAAAGCGCGAGGTATAGCTAGCGTCGGCCCGAAAGGGTTTGTCGATGACCTTGACGGCGACCCACCGTTTGAGACGCGTATCCAGCGCCCGGTAAACCCGGGCCATATGGCCCTGGCCTAATAACTCTTGAAGCTGATATTCGTCCAGTCGCTGTCCGATCAGCGTATCATCATAGGGCAATGTTGTTCTCCGGATGTGCTGCGGTATTAAGGGCAATTATACCCGCTGCCTATCATCAATCAAATCCGGATAAACTCCAATCGGCTGGTATTGCCTGCCGTAGATTCCGTTCGTAACATTTGATTCGTGCTTTGAACTTCTTGGGTTTTGGTGAGAATGGAACTTTAGAGTTTAAATATCTAGCTCAAGATGGTCTTTGACTTCATCCAGGCTGTAGCGACGAGAATCTTGCTGTTTGACCTGCTGCACGTGAAGATAGTCCAGATAGTCGGCCAGACGCTCCGGGTCAGAAAGTAACGCTTTTAAGTTTACATATTCCTCGAAGAGAATCACTGCAAATTTAGGCTGGTCATCTTCTTTAATAATCTGTACATTTTCTAACATCGTTATTTCCTTCTACGATAGGCCCGCTGACGTGGCAATACATCAATTACATCAATAATTTTGAGGACATCTTCCCGATCAAATAAAATTCGATAATTCCCCACACGTAGACGATAGGCCACATCAAAATCGACTAGTCGCTTCACATTAGGCATAGCTGTGGGGTCTGCCGCCAGTTTAGTAATACGTTCTAGAATTCGCCGTTGGTCAGCTTTGGGATAGCGAGCCAGATTCTTTAGAGCAGTCTCTGTAAATTCTACTCGATATGATGACTTACTCATAATTTGGAGCATCCCCAAATGGTCATTTATGTGTTCTTTACCGCTACTGCATCAGCAAGAACCATCTGTTTTGGGTTGGTCTTGAGATGTTAGGAAGGTGGTTAGTTCGGGAAATTATGCTTGATTTTAACTACTTTCCAAAATCACTCGATACATCGTGTCTTAATAGGAGTGGTCTCTTGGTCAGCGTCAAATAAAACACAATGCCGGCCATGGTGAAGGCGTAGAGACTGGAGAATTGAAAGATGGCGGCCAGACCGACGGGTTCGCTGAGCAAGCCGACGACGTTGGCGCTGAAGCCGGTACCGAGCATAATCGCCGCGACCATGGTGCCGGACACAGTCGAGGCCAGGGCCGGCACTTCGGCTGAGGCCAGGCTGACGGACAGGGGAAAGAAGAAGGACAGGCCCAATCCGGCTACAATTAGGATGATAATATTGGGGGCAAAGCCACTGACCAGCGGCAGCGCTACAAAAGCCGCGCCGACCAACAGCGGGGCGATCTGATAAAACGGCTGCGATTTGAAGCGCAGTGAGATTAGGGCGAACAGCCCCCGGCCGGTGGTAACCGCGGCCCAAAAGACCGATAAGGCCAGGGCGGCCTGACCCATGGTTAAGCCGGCATCTTGCTCCAGATAAATAGGACTCCAGTTGCCAAAAGTGCCTTCGCAGATGCCGTACAGAAAGACCACCAGCGCGTACAGCCAAATCCGGCCCGGCAGCCGGTCGCCGCCCATCGAGCCGATCATCGGCCTACTTTCCGCCGATAGTTTTAGATTTAACCCCAGTTGAAATAGAATCATCAGCACTAAAACCACGCCCACAACCACCGGCGCGCCCCACCAAAACCCCAGCCCGACAAAGGCCCCTAAAATGAGCGAAGCGCCCACCTGACCCAGCCCGGTTAAAACGTGCAGCCCGGTTACGGCGGCATCGGCTTTATCCTGAAACAGATCAAAGGCAAAGGCGTTCAGAGCGCTGACGGCAAACCCAAAGCCCGCGCCGACCGCGCCGGTGGCCAGCAGCAGCAGGATAAAAGATAGGCTGCCCACACCAATGAACAGATTGCTCAAGGCCAGCAGGCTCATCGCCAGGACATCGGCCAGCAAGCCGGCTAGCAGCACCTGCTTCATCCCGCCGAACCACCGCACACAGCGAGCCGCCAGTGCTGAGGCGATAATCGCCGCGATGATTTGGGGGGTAAACAGCAAGCCGAACTGGCCGGCGGTCAAGCCGTGATAGTCGGGACTGGTTAGCAGCGGTCCGGCTGCCGGGAACATAATTAGGGCGATGCCCTGCAAAAAGCCGCTCAGATAAACGGCCGCAACGATTTTTTGTCTTGAGGTCATGGTTGTCCCCCTGTTTTTAATTGGTCATAATGATTTATGGAGTACTAAAACTTATAGGAGCGACAAAGCTGGCTTTGTTTGGGCTTGACAAAGCCAGCTTTGTCGCTCCATTTCTTCATTCT
The DNA here is from genome assembly GCA_020433785.1 of Anaerolineae bacterium. The sequence goes on along the minus strand of JAGRCC010000181.1, from coordinate 34 downwards.
TCATTCACTATTCTTCATTCCCCAGCTCGCGCCA
>JAGRCC010000180.1 GCA_020433785.1 Anaerolineae bacterium | reverse complement strand
GATTAGCCCTCCCTAAATCCCTCCCACAGGGAGGGACTTGCCTGGTCCTCCTCCCTTTGGGGGGAGTTAGAGGGGGGCTAAACAGGTCAACTGCGTAAGTCACAATGAGTAGGTCGAGGGATGAGACCCGACACCCATCGGCGCGATTTGTCGGGTTTCGTGCCTCAAGCCGACTTACCAGTGGCTTGTGTTAACCTGGGGGAAAGCTCCGCCCACAACTGCTCGTAGGCCTCGGCGGCGGTCGAGTTGGCGGCAAACAGGCTGACCGGTTCTCGATGCAAGCCCATCTTTTCGACATCCGATGAATAAGGAATGGCGGTGCGCAGCATCCCGTCAAATTCGGTTTGCAGCGTCTCGGTCAACGTGCGGTGGAGGGTTTTGCGGCGATCGACCATCGACGCAAAGGGGTGGACTTTGGCCGTATCATAGCCCTTCTTGGTCAAAAACGACAGTAACAGCTTGTGAGTTCTGACCGATAAAACGGTGGGAATTAACGGCACCAAGATGTAATCGGCCGCATTAAAGATATTTTCGGCCAGGAGATTGATGTAAGGCGGGCAGTCGAGCATAATCAAATCATACTCCGCCCGGAGCGGCTTAAAGACACTGCGCAGCCGGCCTGTTGGGTTTTTCATCTTGCTGAAGACGATATCCATATTGCGATGCGAGAAGTCGGCGGGTAACAGGTCCAGTTTTTCATAGTGAGTACTTTTGATACTATGATCAATCGCCCGGCTGCTTTTGGCCAGACCCCTGGCCTTCCTTTTTATTTTTGGCTTGACGCGGAAGTAAAAGGTGGTCGAACTCTGGGCATCCAAATCACAGACCAGCGTATGCAAGCCGGCCCGGGTTGCCAGATAGGCCAAATTGACGGTGGCCGCCGTTTTGCCGACGCCCCCTTTGTTGCTGTAGATGGCTAAAACTTTCACGCGTTTACCCGTGATGCTGTAGCGAACTTAAAACAAGGATGGGAGGGGCAATCATACCTCATCAAGGTGCGGTCAAGCAAATTTAATCCATCGTTGGCCTCGATCCCTTCACCAACGATGGAATCAAAAAACCGTTCTCGCTATTGAGAACGGTTTCGTTGTTGTGATCAGATCCGGCTTACGATGCCTTATTTGCAGTTTTTCGAATGGGTTTTTTCGGTTGTTCCGGCTCGATACCGGCCAGCGGAAGCTCTTTGACGTCAATTTGTCTGAGCAGGCCAAACCAATTGTCCACGGCGGTCTGTTGCGCTTGGGCGACTTCGGCCGTCACATCTTGCATTTGTTTGACCAGATCGACCGCGGGCTGCGGTAGGTTACCGACCGGCACGACTTCCTCGAACCAAATTTTGGTCCCGGCAACTTGCGCATCCAGCGTTGCCTGAACAGAGGCTCGATAAGCCTCGATCGTCTTGTCCCAGAGCAAGCTGGGATCGAACTGCTCAAGCCCCTGGATGGCCGTAAACCAACCTTGACCGGTCTTAACTTGACCATCGACCCACTTTTGGCCGACTTCTACATAGTGATTAATAGCATTCATCTTGATCCTCCTGTGTTTTTACACAGTGAACGAATTATAGAGACAGGCTTAGTATATCTGATACAAGTTCCATTTCAGTTACAACTGAGTTACAATACACTCGCAAAGAGGGCCAATATTCCTTGATTGCAGAATAAATACCAATCAAACAAGGTCGCGGCTTTTGGCGGATTGGCCAGGATTCGTTGCCATCACAGAGGAGACAATGACCGGTCACACCGAAAACAGGCAACAGCTTGATGATGAATTGAATTCAATGCGCCAGCAGGTTAAGCAACTGGAACAAGAACTTAAAGTTCAAAGGCAAATTGTTTTTGCTGCGGGTATCTTTCAGCGGGATATCACCGTCCGAACCCTACTTGAGTCACTGTCAGAGGGTCTAATCATCTGTGATCAGAGTGGCTTGATTGTGTTGATCAACAAACGAGCGGAAGAATTATTCGGTTATAAACCGGATGAAGTAGTCGGACGCTCAATCAACATTTTCTTGCCTGACCGCTTCTCGGCGGGCCACACCAACCATATGCGGAATTATTTCAAAAGCCCCCACGTACGACCGATGGGGCAAGGTATGGATTTAACGGGCAAGAGAAAAGATGGCGTCGAAATCCCCATTGAAGTGAGCTTGAGTTATTTGTCTACGGAACTCGGCGTTTTAGGAATGGCCTTTGTCACCAATATCTCCGAGCGCAAGCAATTAGAGGCGGCTTTGAAACTAAGAAATGAAGAACTCGATACGTTTGCCCGGACCGTGGCCCACGACCTGAAAGCCTCGTTGACAGCGCTCATCGGCTATAGCGAGGTCTTGGCCGATACGCATAAAACCTTATCAGTAGTGGAGCAAGAAGAATACATTACGGCTTTGGCTCGAAACGGTCGACGGATGAGTAACATTATTGACGAGATGTTGGTTTTCGCCAGTATCCGCAAGGAAGATGTCGTCCAACAATCCTTGCGGATGGATATTATTGTGGCCAATACTATTCAGCGCCTCAACTATATGATTAAAGCGTATAAAGCGACTATAACCTTACCGGAGCAGTTTCAAAGCGCGATAGGCTATGCGCTTTGGGTTGAGGAAGTTTGGTACAACTATTTGACCAATGCCATCAAATATGGGGGCAATCCACCCATCATAGAAATTGGGTGTGAGCTACAAAAAGATAAGGTTAAGTTTTGGGTTAGAGATAATGGGGCAGGCTTAACCCCAGATGAACAACTCAAATTATTTGAACCGTTCACCCAATTGCAGCCCCAAAGATTCGATGGCCACGGTCTGGGGTTATCGATTGTAAAGAAAATTGTGGAGAAGCTGAATGGACGGGTCGAGGTTGAGAGTAAGGTTGGCCAAGGCAGCGTCTTTAGTTTCTACTTGTTGAACAGCGCATCGCAGCCGTAGTCGTCGTCATGGTGACGAATACATATCCGCCTCCATCAGCCGCCGTCAGACGGTTTTGTGACCGGACTATTTTCTTAAAGTCAACTATTCCCGTTATGGACGCCGGGAGCAAGGGCTTTGGGATGACTTAAATGGTTTACGTCATTAAACCAGCCGTATCCTCATATGCCCGCTGACCACGGACCGTTCGATCGATCATGCGACCATACTAGACGACACATGCGACCCTATGATCACCTGGCACGATCATACCTCCCGACTTATTCGACCCTATGATCGACTTGCTCGCTCATATGTCCCAACACGCTCAACTATACAATCGACTGCTCGACCATACGTCCCGACGTGTTCGACCCTATGATCGCCCTGCGCGATTATATGTCCCGGCGTGGTCGACCATCCGACCAACCGCTTGACCATATTGTCCGATGCACCCGACCCTATGATCAACTTGCTCGATCATACCTCCCGACACGTTCGACCCTATGATCAACCGCTCGACTATACGTCCGGCGCGTTCGACCATACGATTGAATTGCTTGATCATACCTCCCGACACGTTTGACCATACAATCGACTTGCACGATCATACCTCCCGACACGTTCGACCGTACATTCGACTGCTCGACCATATGTCCCGATACGTTTGACCATACAATCGATTTGCACGATCATACCTCCCGACGCATTTGATCCTATAATTGACGGCTGAGGAATAGTTAGGAATGGGCCCCAAAATGGGGCTGTTTGGTTCATGCATCTGAAGAAACCAGTCGCTTAGCCCGCTGCCGGTGATAAATGATGGCCGTAACCAGAGCGGCCATTAAGATCGTGTTAAAGAGTGGCTCAAAATCGAGGCCAAAGCCCTGAACGATTAACTCAGCCCCGATGAGGACCAATAGGGTCAGAATAACGATATTGATGGCCGGATAGCGCCGGACAAAGGTCGCGATGTGCCGCACAAACAACAGGCGAACGACGGCCGAAAAGAGAAACAAGTAGATCAGGATCAAGAGGCTGCCGGCTATCCCCAACCCGGCCAGAACCGTATCGATCGACATGACGGTCAGCACAACGCCCATTTCGAGGACGACATTCCAAAAACGGCCCTCTTTGGTTGGTTGGCTGTGTTCGGGCTGATCGTTTGTCCTGAAAAAGTCAATCAGCTCCCGTCCATTTCTGACCATTAGGAAGACTCCAGCCCCAAACAACGAGAGCGCGTCTACGGTGAACTCGACTCCAAACAGCGTGAACAGCGGCTTTTCTTCATTGGTCAAGACAATGAAGATGGTCAGCAATATCAGCCGGCCGATAAATTCAAGGAGCGTGCCCCAGAAAATGGCCATCTGCTGCTGCTGTGGTTTTAAGCGTTGAATAGCATTAGTGGTGTAAGTCGCGTTGTCCAAGTCGATGGAGGTCATGTAAAGACTTTGTTGCAGCAAAGTTAGCAATTTTTCTCTATCCTGGTTGAGTTGTTGTCTCCGGTTCTGCGGACCTCCAACTGGGGCAACGGTAAGGTCAAACCGTGCTCGTCAAAGGCGACCTTGATTTTCTCGTGCAAATCCCACCGAGCCTCCCAGTAAACGTCGCTTTTGACCCAGGGCCGTACATTCAAATGGATGGCCTCCGGCGCCAATTCAGCCACCGTCACCGTCGGCGCCGGCTCAGCCAACACGCGAGAGTCGGCGTGCATGACCGTCAGCAACACCTCTCTGGCCTGGCGAATATCGTTGTCGTAGCTGAGCCGAATGATCAAATCGACCCGCCGCCGTTCCCGAATAGTGAAATTAAAAATCGGCCCCCGAAAAATCAGGGTGTTGGGCAGCATCACTTGCACATTGTCTCTCGTTCTGATCACCGTGTTGAGCAGCCTTATTTCCTCAACGTAGCCGATAACCTGGCCCACCTCAATCCGATCATTTTCTCGAAAAGGCTGGTCGATTGCGAGCCGGATACCGGCCGCCACGTTTTGCAAGCTCTCCTGAAGGGCCAATGCCAGAGTGACAATAATCGCCCCCAGAAAAATCCAGAGCGTCTCCGTATCGAGGTCAACCGCATCAAGGGCCAGGATAAAAACAACCAAGAGCAACAAGCTACCGAGTGCGGTGCTGATGAAATTAACAAAAATCTTAGCCATGCCGGCCCGGCGTAGCGTCACCCGCAAGATTTTCAACAGGAGCGCGCCGATGAGCAACCCGATCAGCAAGGCAACCAAAACCAGTACGATATTCTGAAATAACGCGATCATTGGCATGTGTTAATTACCCACCAAACGTAGTACAGCGTCAAATAAGTTTTCTAGACTTTTTTAGCGTCATGCCCGCACGTTTTTAGCGGGCATCCATTCATGTGAGGCCAGTAGATGCCCGATAAAACCATTCGGGCATGACAGAGTGACCTGCCGAAAATACCTCATATCTTATTTAACGGTGTAGTAGTCTTACGTGCTGACAAACTGAGACATATCCACCTCGGCGCTGCCGGGCAGCTTGCCCTTGAACTGGCTCATATAGAGGTTGTAGTAGAAGCCTTTCTTGGCCATTAGCTCATCGTGGGAGGCAAACTCTTCGATCTCGCCGCCGTTGATGGCCATGATTTTGTGGGCGTGCTGGATGGTGCTCAGCCGGTGGGCAATCACAAAGCTGGTTTTATCGGCCATTAGCCGCTGCAAGCCTTCCTGGATCAGCTTTTCCGTGCGCGTATCAACGTTGCTGGTCGCTTCATCTAAAATCAACATCTTGGGATTAGCGACCATGGCCCGGGCGATGGTAATCATCTGGCGCTGGCCCTGGCTCAAGTTAGACCCGCGCTCGGTCATCATGGTATCGTAGCCCTGGGGCAGGTTCATAATAAAGTCGTGGGCGTTGGCCTGCTTGGCCGCCTCGATACACTCCTCATCGGTGGCCCCTTCGCGGGCGTACTTCAAATTGTTCATAACCGTGTCGGAAAAGAGAAACGCTTCTTGCAGCACTACCCCAATCTGCTGGCGCAGGCTGCCCTGCGTGAGCGATTGCAAGTTCTGGCCGTCGATCAAAATCGCCCCGCTGTCGATATCGTAGTAGCGCGTCAGGATGTTGATAATCGTGCTTTTACCGGCGCCGGTCGGCCCGCAAATGCCGATCATCTCGCCCGGTTTGGCCTCGAAGGTGTTGTGTTTGAGAATTTTGCGGTGCGGCACGTAGCTAAAATCGACATCTCTAAACTCAACGCGGCCGCCTTTGAACTCAAACTCGGTGGCGTCGGGCGCGTCTTGAATTTGGGCTTCTTCATCGATGATGGCAAACACGCGCCGGCCGCCAGCCACGGCGCTGAGCGTGGTGCTGGTCAAGTTGGCAATCTCAGACAGGGGCGAAGAGAGCAGCGCCGCGTAGCCAATGAACGAGATGACCACGCCCAGCGTGGTCTCCCCTTCCAGCACCAGGACGCCACCCACAACCAGCACAATCACAATTTGAAGCATCACCAAGGTTTGAGTCAACGGAAATTGCAGCAGCGAGGTAAAAAAGGCTTTGCTGCCGACATCGAACACGCTGGCGGCATACGCCTCATTGGCCTCGATGGCCCAGTCGTGACGGCGGTTGCTGATAATCACTTTGTTGCCGGAGATGGTCTCTTCCTGAAAGCCGCTCAACTCGCCCAACTCTTCCTGCATCTTGGCAAAAGCCGGGGTGGCGACCCGCTGAATAACCGCCGTTAAAAAGAGCATCACCGGCACAATGGTTAATGCGGCCAGGGTCAGTTGCCAGCTAATGGCGAACATCACCACAATGATCAGCAAAATCTGAATGATGGCCCGGATCATCTGAGCCACCGCGCTTTCATAAAAGAGGGCCACGGTTTCGGTATCATTGGTGACGCGGCTCATCAGTTCGCCCACCGGCTGGCGATCAAAAAAGTTAAGCGACAGCGTTTGCATATGCTCAAACAGCCGCCGCTGTAATTTATACAGGGCGCGTGTGGCCAGGTCAGAAAACAAGCGCTCGGCCACCAGGCTGAGGGCGATGTAAAGCCCGCCGGCGATAAACGCATACAACACCCAGCGCCACAGCTCGTTGTGCGTGCCGCCCGGTTCGCTGATGACGTTAATAGCTTGCCCGGTAAAGTAAGGCACGGCGATAACGCCCAACAGACCGATCACCCGCAGGGCCAAGGCGGCCAAAAATTTAGGTCGGGCCTCGCCGCGGGTCATAAAGTCCAGCAAACGGTTGATGATGAGCAGTGTGTCGTCTTTTTTCTTGGTCGGGGGCGTTAATGAAGGGGTGCTCATGCCGTCACCTCCAGACTGGCCGTAATGCCGCTGCCCAACTGCGACTCGTAGATCTCCTGGTAGAGTGAACTCCGTTCCATCAATTGGTCGTGGGTGCCGATGTCAACAATCTCACCGTGCTGCAACAGCACAATCTTGTCCAAATCCAGCACCGCGCTAATGCGTTGAGCCACATAGAGAGTACTGACGCCCGGCGCGTAGATAGGTATCGCATCCTGCACCCGGCTTTCGGTGGCGACGTCAAGGGCGCTGGTGCTGTCGTCCATAATCAGAATTTTGGGCTGGCCGGTCAGCGTGCGGGTCATCGATAAGCGCTGGCGCTGGCCGCCGGAAAAGTTGTATCC
>JAGRCC010000179.1 GCA_020433785.1 Anaerolineae bacterium | reverse complement strand
CGGGCCGACAGATTGACCACGTCGCCGATCATCGTGTACTCACGCCGCCACTCGTTGCCGACCGAGCCGCAAAAAGCCCGGCCGGTCGTCACGCCGATGCCGCCCCGCAGCCCTTGGTGGCTGAGCGTGCGCTGCATGGCCAGGGCCACCTGAATGCCCCGGTCGGCGTCATCCTCATGGGCAAACGGAGGCAGGCCCAGCGCCGCCACCAGCGTTACACCTTTGTCGTCAACGCTCAGCTTGTTCAGGCTGCCTTCGTAGCGATACAGGTCATCTTGCAGGGCGCGGATGATCTGCTGGGCCTGGGCCAGATCGATGGCGTAGTTGAGATCGGGCAGGTTGACAAACAGCACCGTTACCCGGCGCAGCTCGGCAATCCAGCCGCTTTGGTTGGCGGCCAGCCTGGCCCGGATGGCCCCCGGAATGTAACAGCGCAGCGCCGCCGCCATCCCGGTTGAGAGCGTGACCGCCTCCAGCGCGGTCGGGCTAATCAACTGGCGCAAGCCGGTCAAGCGGATAACCGGGCCCGTTACTGTCGTCGATTTGGCCGCAGCCGTTCCAGCTATGGCCCGGCCGGTGGCGACGTCGGCCATCAGCGGCCAGGCTTGGGGCGAGATGGCGATCTCGCCGGGTTGGGCGTGGCCCTCGGCCTGGCCCACCTGGACGAGCGGGTCGCCGGTGACCAAAAATTCCCAGCGGTCAAAAACCCCGCCCAGGTGCATCGTGATAACCTCGCCCGCGCCAATGGCCAGCTTGAGCGACAGCCGGATGCCTTCGGTGGCCTGGTAGTGGTTGAGGTGCTGCTGGGCGGTCAGGCTGCACTGCGCGGCCAGCCGGGTCGCCTGCGGCAGCAGCGCTGGCTGAGGTTGGTCGGCGTCGTCAAACGCCGGAAAGAGGGCGATCAGGGCATCACCGGCAAATTTGACCACATCGCCACCGTGCGAGGCGATTATCTCAATCAGGTGGCCGAAGTAATCGTTGAGAATACGGGTTAGCTCTTCGGCGCCGGCCGGACCTTGCTGGGCTAGCCGTTCGGTTAGGGCGGTGAAGCCGGAGATGTCGGCAAACAGCACCGCGGCCGGCAGCCGCTCCGTCCGGGGGTGGTCAATAGGAGTGGAATCGGCGGCAATGCGGCGCGAAATCAGCCAGGGCACGTAACTGGCCATCGTCTTAGTGAGGTCGGGCGCGTTAGCTAGGTGTTGGATATCCATATTATAAATGTTAACCGCAGGTGACGGGCACTTTTACTCACAAAAATGGAGATGAGGAGATTAGCGATAAGGAGATTTGTAAGGGCAATCTCCCCATCTCTAATCTCTAATCTGCTGTCAGATGGCTCAAGTTATTTAATGGCCGATCCTAAGTGCTCGTCACCTGAATAGATACTCCATAGTTACAGTGATAGAATACGTTTTCCAGCGTCATAAACGGTAATCGGGCCGTCGTGAGAGACGGTGATCGCCAGGCAGTTGGCCTCGGCGCTCATTTTGGCGGCGCTGCTGTGGCGCGCGCCTTTGCCCGGTCCAATTTCGGCCTGGGTTTCGGCATCGGGGCGCAGCAGAACCATACAGCCCCTAAATTTGCCCTGCACATCGATGACCGTAGCCCCGTCTTGCTTGGCAAAATTGATCAGCTCTTCGTCCGACAGATCGGTCATGGGCGTGCTGACAATCAGGGCGAAATGGCTAATCTCCGAGGCGTCGGAGTGGTCCATAATCTCATCGGCATTGCCGATGATGAAGATGGCCCCTAAGTTGTTTTCCGACATCCGGAAGGCGCAGCGCAGCACCCGCCGGATGATGGCCAGGTCGTAATCTTTGTCCAGGGCCAGTTGATCGATGACTTCATCAACGTGGAGCAGGTTTTCAGGCGACCAGTCGCCGTTGGAGTAGCGGCCCACTAGATGGCCGTCGGCGAAGACCCGCACCTGGCGGCCGCCGGCCGGCACAAAAAAGACCACGGCGTCGCACTGGCGCGAGATGGCGGCGTGATGACGGAACTGCGGGCCCAGCAAGAAGTTGCCCGGCTCGACCAGAGGGACGTTGAGCTTGTTGATGCCGCGCACCCAGCCGTGCTTGTCCACGACGTAGCCCAGCACATTGCCGTCCACCATGCGGGCCATTGTCACCAGCGTTTTGCGCATGCGGCGGATGTGGTCATGCGACAAGAGTTGAATCTGGCTGTCCGGCAGGATGCGAGCAATCCGGGCCGGGTCGCCCACAATGAGGGCGGTGGAGAGCGGTCTGGCTTCATTTTCCATTTGGGCAATACTGGCGGCCGCGTCGCAGATGTGGACCATCGACGGCGCATCAATCTGGCGCGATTGGGCAATCTGAAACAGAAAGCTGATACCGGCATCGACCATCCAGGCGTCCAGGATGCGCTCCTTTTCCAGCAGTTCGCGCAGGCGCTCCGGTTCCACCTGAACCTGCGAGATATTTTCGGCTTCGATTTGCAGTCGGGCCGGATACATGGCCTCGATTTGTGAGGCGTACCGTTTAGCCACCACGTGGCGGCTGATTTTCATCGACGGGGTCAGTTCGCCGGTATCCTGGCTGAGCGGCTGCTCCAGCAGGCTGTACTCGCTAATCTGTTCCCAGCGATCCAGGTTGCGATTCACCTGACCGATGATCTGCTCTAGCAGGGCCTTAACGCGCGGGTGGCCGGTAGTGGTCACCCGCTCGCCGTTATCGTCTTGAAAGTGATCGGTTAGCCGCTTCAGGTTGGGCACGATCATGGCCGAGACGTAGGGCTTGCCTTCGGCAATCACCGCCGCCTGGTCGATGAACTCATTGGTGATTAACTGGTTCTCGATGGCCGTCGGGATGATTTTTCGACCGGTGGACAGGACCATAATGTGGCGTTTGCGATCGGTGATATAAAGATAGCCGTCTGCATCGATGCGCCCGATGTCGCCGCTGTGCAGCCAGCCTTCGTCATTAATAATCCGGCCGGCCAGCTGCGGCGATGACCAAAAGCCGCGCATGACGGTTTCACCCCGGATCAGAATCTCGCCGTCTTTGGCCAGGCGCACCTCAAAACCGCGCGAAACTTGGCCCACCGAGCCGGGGCGATAGGTCTGCGGCCGGGCTGCCGCCGGAAAGCCCCCGGCTTCGGTTAAACTGTAGACATTGATCAGCGGAATGCCGAGGGCTTCGTAAAAGTCAATAACCTCGCGCGACAGCAAGCCGCCGGTGGAATAGAAGGCCCGGATACGGCCGCCCAAGCGCCCCTTGAAGCGGCTAAAAAAGGTCATATCGGCCCGCAGATATTCCTGGCGCAGTTCCGGCGAGGCGTTTAGCCCGGCGGTGCGATACTCTTTGCCTTTGGCCAAAGCCCAGCGCACCACTTTCTGGTAAACCTCGGGTTGGTCGCTCAACCAGGTGGTGAAGCCTTCAAAAAACTTTTCGTAGGTGTAGGGAATATCGAGCATAATGGTGGGGCTGGTTTCCCGCATGTTGTCGGCCAGGCTTTCCAGGTTTTCAATCAGGGCGTTGGGAATGCCCATCAGAAAATAGTGCAGCCCGGCCAATATGTTGGGTAGCTCGGTCCATTGCATAATGGTGAAGGCTAAATCGTCTTCTTCGAATTTGAACCAGTCGGCCATGTCGCGCAAGGCGGCGGACAACTGGCCGTGATTGAACATGGCCCCTTGCAGCCGGCCGGTTTCGGTGGGCACGTATTTGATCGCGGCCAGGGCTTCGAGCGGCACGCGCTGGGCCTGGGCCAGCAGATTTTCGATTTCATCGGTCGGGGGAAGGCTGTCGGCGAATACGGCGTCGATGGGCAGCCGCCACGGGGGCGAAGCCAGGACGCTGTTGGTGACCAACACGGTCTTCAGGTTCGGCAGCGTGGTGCTGCTGGCGATAAAGCGGACAGGTTCTTCGTCCTGAATCACGGCGACACGAGCCTGGGTCTCCTGTAAGATATCGTGAATCGTCTCGACCGGCAGCGATGTCCGCACCGGCACGGCCACCAGCCCGGACAGCAGGCAGGCTACATACGTTACCATCCAATCAAGCGAGTTGTCGGCAACAAGCGCCACGCGTTCGCCAGGTTGAAGTCCCTGATTTCGAAAAAACTTCATCAGGCGAACCATGCGAGCTTGGAAACGGTGGTAGGAGATATTCTGGTAGCGATCTCGTTTTTTTATTTGGAAGCACGGCTGGTCGGCATGAGCGGCCATGACCGCCAGCAAGCGCTGATTTAGGCTTTGATGCGGCTGACTCATAAATGTCCCTGATAAGGGCGGGAGTGGGGAGTAGGGAGTAAGGAGTAAGGGCATTTTTCCCTACTCCCTACTCCTTATTCCTTATTCCCTGCTTTCCCGTCATATCCGGCAAGGAATGGTTTTTTGGGCTATTAATCAGGTCGGTCGGTAGTAACGGCTTAGTTTATATTATCATATTCCGGGCTTAATTGCTAGATAATCTAACCTGAGCAAGTCAGGATTAGAAATGAGGTGTAGGTTGGGTTGAATGGGGCAATTCGAGAGGTCACCACCCCAATTGTTGGGTTTCGCCGGAGATTTTGGTGACGAAACAGAGAGTGAAACCCAACATTAGCCCGTCAAAAAACCAAATTTTCGGCTCAACCCAACCTACATTGTCCCCAGTTTGAGATTACCGGCGCCAATTCTGACCGTGATTTTAATTTCATAATCCTGATTGGCGTCGCCGGCGACCGTATATTGGCTGTCATCCTCCGGGGATTGCTGCCAAGCGCCGGAGGGTTCGACCTTGGCTAAAAGATCACTGACGGAGACGGTGGCCCGCATGGTGTCTGGTACCAGCAGTGTGACCTGGCCTAACGCGGCGTCAATCTCAACATCGAGATCCTCATTGAGCTGCCCGCTGAAATCCAGGGTATAGTCGCCTGCGCCGCCTTTGAAGATAATATCTTCGGTGTAGGCGTTGGCCAGCCCCGTTAATTTGGCCTGCGAGCCGCCGCCGGTAAAGCGCAGACTTTCCATGGGGGTGCGATTTGGCTCAGAAAAGGAGACATTATAGTCGGCCGCGCCGGTAACCAACCGTAGTTCTTCCAGTAGTAAGCCGCCCAGTTCCAACTGGCTCGTGACGACGCCGGTGGTGATGATCAACTCCATCGGGTAGCGACCTAAGGTTAAGTCCCAGCGGTTCTCGGTATCGCCATCCGGTAAAGCCGAGAGATCAACGTCAAATTCAGGTTCGATGACCACCTGCCCCTCGTTATTGGAAATCGACGGCTTGAGTTGGGCGACGTTGTACGTGGCCGTGCCGGAAATAAGCGCGCCCTCAGCGCCGGGCGCGATATTGAGTTGGCCCGCCCCAAAGTTAATCTCGACCAAAGCCGGATCAGTATTGTCAGTAGGCAGGGGCACGTTAATCGTTTCGATCTGGCGGGCGATTAACGCCGCCGTCGGGCCACTGGTGCCTTTGAACTGGCTGATGACGGAACAAAAATTACCCAGGCCGATGAGACCTATGAAGGCTACCGCGATTAGCCCCAGGCCAACCCACAGGCAGCCACGACGGCCGGTTCGGGGTTGGTGAGCTGTGGTCGGTTCGCCGGAAACCTGGACTGCCGCCTGGCGTGACGACACCACCCGATCCGGCGGCGGTGGCGACGACTCTGCCGCCGGTAGCGACGGCGTTAGTTCGCTGCTGGCAGACAGCGGCGTTGCCGGGGGCGAGTCGGTTGTCAAGTTAGCCTCCACTGGCACATTGCTCGCTGGCGGGGGTGGCGACTCAAGCGCTATCGATGTGGTCGGCGTGCCGGTGGTGATAGGTTCGGGTGGTGTCACAGCAGCAGGCTGGCCGGCGGACGGGTTAGCTGGCAGGGCGGCCAGGGCGGCGGCTAACTCGGTGGCGCTGCGATAACGGTCGTCCGGGTTGCGGGCCAGCGCTTTGGCCAAAACCTCGGTGATGCCGGCCGGGACGGCGTCGGGCCAGGTTTGCGGCAGCGACAGCGGCGTAAAATGGGCCATCATCACCGCCGGTGGGGTGTCGCCCTTGAAAATTTTCTCGCCGGTTAGGGCTTCGTACAGAACGCAGCCCAGGGCGTAAATATCGGCCTGAACCGTGTTCTTCTTGCCTTCCCAAATTTCCGGGGCAATGTAATGCGGCGTGCCGACAATGGTGCCGCTGGCGCTCAAGCTCATACTGCTCTCGCTGGTCAGCTTGGCCAGGCCAAAGTCGGATAGCATCGCGCCCTGTTTGGGGTCGAGCAGGATGTTGGCCGGTTTGAGGTCGCGGTGCAGAATGTTTTGGGAGTGAGCATAAGCCAGGCCCTCGGCCACGCCGGAAAATATTTCAAAAGCTTCGGACCAGGCCAGTTGTTGCTTGGCGGCAATCAACTCTTCCAGGCTGGGGCCTTCCACCAGTCGCATAATAATGAACAGCCGCTGCTCCAGTTCGTAAATATCGTAGATCGGCACGATGCGCGGATGATCCAGGCGAGCGATGGTTTTGGCCTCGCGGTGAAAGCGCTGCACCCATTCGGCGTCGCCGAGCAAGATTGGCTTGAGTTCTTTTAAGGCCACCGGGCGATCCAGGATCGTGTCCCGGCCACGATGGACAACAGCAAAGCCACCCTGGCCTAGCTCTTCCAGTATCTCGTATCTACCCACCTTTTCCAGCATCGTTTTTTGTCCTTTGGATGATAAGGTCTTGCGTCAGACAGCATTCAGCGACCTCGTATTATAGTCCCTACGCCGATTGGCTTCAAAAGTTGTGCGATTGAATGGTTTGGGTGTGTTGGGTCTTCAACGTTGACCGTTGGTCGATAATTTGTCGGCTAGTTGAGACACCGGGGAGCACGTTGTGATAAGCTAATTCTAAAGGTGGCAGTCACTTAAGCCTACTAAATCGACTTGTTTGAACTACTCAGATAATGATTTTTCGACAGCAAGTGACTGTCACCTGGCTGTTGCACATATAATCAGATAGCGAGGATTGCTGATGAATCAAAGTTATACACCGACGTTCTTACTGCTCTTGGAGTTAATTGGCGGCTACTGCGGTTTTTTGGGATTAGGTTGGATTGTCGCCGGTAATGTGGAAAGAGGCTTAGTGATATTGATCGGTTATGCGGCGTTGATGGCCATTGGGGCCGCGTTAACCTTTTTCTCATTCGGTTGTTTGGGCTTCTTTTTTGCGCCGCTGTACGTTGCCGCGCCGATTGTGTCGGCGGTGAAGTTGTACGAGGTCGTCAAGATCGCCTGATGACGTTAAAGTCTTCGGCCTTAAACTCCGACTCAACCCAGGCGTTGTGATGGGTTAAACTCGCCGCCAGCCGGCCAATCTCGTTCGATGATTTGGCCGAGGCTCCGCAGCCACCTGCCGCCACAAAAATGCGCCCGGTCTCGAGTATATCGATGAAGGGATGGCGGTGGGGGGTGTAGGTGGTGACACATGGTTTGTGCAGAAACGTCGCGGCCGCCAGGTCCGGGATCAGCTCGAGCAAAACCGTCTTCAAGGCGTCGGCCTCGGTGCGACTCCCCCCGCCGTTAAACCAGGCCCGCAGCTCGTCAAAAGAGTGAGCCACGGGCACATCGAATAAATCGCCCCCAATTTTTAGATAGGTTTTGCCGTCCGGATATTCAATGGGCGGAACCATATAGATCGAATCAAGGCTAGGGTTGTCTTTAAAATCATAAATCAGGGTAGGGATCGCCGCCAATCGGGCCGCTTCCGGCGGCGGCAGCTCGGCCAATAGGACGGTGCGTGGTTTCAGGATCAGGTCGAGCGGCGGATCGACCAGCATGTTGGTGTAGGCGCCGGCGGCAATTACCAACTTATGGGCTTGATAAGTGTGGGCCTCGACAGTGGTGACGATGACCCCGGTTTGATGCGACTTTACTGAAACCACCGTCTCGCGAATGACCGACGCCCCTTGCTGGCGGGCGATGGTGAGTTGAGCCGAGGCCAGCGAGCGCGGGTTGATGTAACCCGCGCCGCCGCCTTCCAACACGCCAGCGGTGTCGTTAAGAAAGGAAAAGTGAGGACAGGCCGCGGCCAACGCCGCACCATCGTAGGTTTGGAAATCGGCCTCGAACTGCTGGCCCACCCGCGCCAATTGGTCGATATAGTCGGCGTCGGGCGCGGCCTGTAAGCCGCCGCTGGGGTGATAGAACGCAACACCGCTGTTCGCCTCGATATAACGGTACTGCTCGATGGATCGCTTGGCCAGCAAGGCCCAAACCGGATCGGCGTCGAGAATCCGGGTGATGCGCCCTTGGTCGTAGTGACTGGCGAAAACGCCCCGGTGCGTGGCCCAATCGTCCGGTTCAGCCGGGCCGATGACGGCGACGTTGGGGCTGTGCTGGCTCAGATAACGAGCGGCTGCCGACCCGATCAAGCCCGAGCCGATGACGATAGCGTCAAACATTTATTTGGCCTTCGCTTCCTTTTTCTCAATCGGCCCGCCGGCCTGGCGCCAGGCATCAAAGCCGCCGCCGATGTGGCTGACCCGCTCCAGCCCCATATCCTGCATCACTTTAGTCACTAGCGCCGAGCGCCAGCCCAAATTGCAGTAAAAGACGAACCGCTTACCTGATGAGAAGATGTTGTGGAAGTACGGGCTGTCGGGATCAACCCAAAATTCCAACATGCCTCGTGGTGCGTGGAATGAGCCGGGAATAAAGCCCTCGCGCTTCAGCTCGCGCACGTCCCGCACATCGACGATAACCACATCCGGATCACCGTGCAGCTTGAGCGCCTCTTCAACGGAGATCGTCTCGATTTCGGCTTCTGCTTCAGCTACAAATTGTTGTGCTGTTTTTTTCATTAAATATACGCTCCTCAGAATATTACAGTTATTAGATAGCCGGGCGCCAAAGATTTTTATCCTTGATAGGCAGCCGCTACCTAAATGTTAACTTCTCTCTGGCTTAACTGATTTCCACTTCGGCTTCGATCTCAACCGGCATATCAAACGGTAGGCTAACCATGCCTACGGCTGAGCGGGCGTGCGCTCCGCGTTCGGAACCGTACAATTCAATAATTAAATCGGAAAAGCCATTAATGACTTGTGGCTGGCGGTTAAATTCGGGGGTTGAGTTGACCATGCCAAAGACTCGCAGCCAGGCGGTAACGCGGTCGAGGCTGCCCAGCTCTCGTTTGAGGCTGCCTAAAATCGATAGCGCGGTCAGTCTGGCGGCTTCGTAACCCTCCTCCACTGAGACCTCGCCCCCTACTTTGCCGAAAGGTCCGGCCAAAGAGCCATCGGGCTGCTGGGGGCCGTGCCCCGAAATATAAGCACGATTGCCCTGGACTCTCACAAATCTAAATGGCAGCTTGACGCCGGCTGGAACTTTGAGCGGATCCGGCAAAGTTAAACCCAATTCTTGCAGCTTTGTATCAATTGACATACAATATAGTCACTCCTCTCTTGGGGCTACGTTAGTGTTGCCCTCTTTTCAATGCCGATTGAGTCCTACGCTAGTACTAATCTAATAAAATAGTAGGTAAGCCGTAAAAAAAGCGAGATTTTTAAGGTTTGTTAAGTTTGTTTAATGTTCTCGTAACGATAAATTAACGGCAATGTAATAAAATTGTAACCATAATCGTCGATAAGTAGTGGTATGATACAGTAATAAACCCTTTTTGGAAAAAGGACTAATCAAGAGGATTTTACAATGGCGCCCGAATTAGTTGGTGGGCAACCACCCCAAGGTAACAAAGTATCCCAGTTGAATAACAAAGTCCTCGCAATGGCGCAAGACTTAATGCATGAAGAATTGATGGCTGACACGCTCCAGTCCTGTAGTGATGGCGATAGTTTCACCAGCAAGTTTGCCGGTCGATACGGCACCTATGAAACCCTGGACGGTGAACTGATCTCGTTTAAGCCGAAATCGAATTTAGATTTTACGTTGATCTGCGAAGCTTTTGTCGCGACCAGTAACCTAACCACCATCAAAATGGTGGCCCGACAGCTTGACGATTACGAATTGTCGGTTAGTGAATAATCTTAAAGCGACGCTTCAAATTCTTCCGATCCGACCAACGCTAACTGACTAGACGCTACCGGCAGCACTACATGGAACTCGCTGCCGGGCAGGTTT
>JAGRCC010000178.1 GCA_020433785.1 Anaerolineae bacterium | reverse complement strand
AGTTGTCATAAGGAACCTCTACGTATATTGTTGTACCAGTACCAATAGTGCTTTCTACGGTTAATGTCCCGTTTAGCATTTCCGTGCGTTCTTTGATGCCTAAAATTCCCAGGCGACCCTTTTGTTTGGCTTCTTCAGGGTCAAAGCCGACACCATTGTCTTCCATAATCGTAATCACCTGACCATCGCGCCGTTCCAGCAAAATATCCAGACGGGTAGCTTGCGCATGCCGGGCCACATTGGTCAATGTTTCCTGGACTATTCGATACAGATTAGTTTCGATTGATGGCGGCAGACGTTGGTCATCGAAACCCACCGGATCAAAATGAATAGTAATTTCGTGCTGACGGCCGAAGTTTTCCAAATATTGGCGCAAGGCAGCCACCAGACCCAAATAATCTAAACTGGCCGGGCGCAAATTGATAGCCAAGCGGTGTAAATTTTCTGACACGTCGTTGGTAACCCGCCGTAGTTCTGTGGCCCGCTCGACGATGGCCTCCGGACAGGCTTTCTCGCTTTCCAGTAAGCGCAGGCCAACCATCAGCGAGGTTAGGGCCTGGCCGGCTTCGTCATGTAGTTCACGGGCGATGTTCCGTCGTTCCATCTCCTGAACCTCCACCAGCCGCCGTGAGAGCGATTGAAGCTGTTTATGGCCGGTTCGGACTTGCTGGAACAACTGCGCGTTTTGAATAGCTACCGCCGCCTGATTGGCAAAAGCCTGCGCCAGATACGCCTCGACCTGATCATAAGCATTGACGTGCCCACTATTTAAGGTCAAACAGCCGATAACCTTGTTTTGGACAATCAACGGCACCCCCATCCAACCGCGGACCTTATCAGTGCTGTTCCAGGTTTGGAAGTGGGCATCGGCTTGCGCATCGGCCAGAATAACCGGATGGGCCGTTTTACGAATTTCCTGATAGATCGCGTTATCGGTTGAGTGACGATGACCCACCGCCTGGGCCATCACGGTTTGGCCGCGTTCGCCCACAATCTGAAGCCAGTCATCTTCCCGATGCAGGAAGACAAAGGCATGATCATACGGCACCATATGTTCCAGATGAACCAAAATATCGTTGAGAACTTTGTCGAGATCGAGGGTAGAGGTCAAAGTAGAGGTCGCTTCCCGTAGAATTTCGGCCTGTTTGCGAGCCGAGCGTTCCGCTTCAAACAGTCGGGCGTTCTCAATGGCAATCGAGGCCGGGGTAGCCAGCCAGGTCAGCAGCCGTAAATCTTCAACGGTAAAGGTGCCGTCGATTTTATTCATCACTTCGATAGCGCCGGTGGTCATCGAGCCGCTTTGCAGCGGCACACAAATGACCGAGCGGGTCTTGAAGCCGGTTTGTTGGTCGATTTTGCCGAAAAAGCGCGGGTCTTGAGAGACATCGGGTACCAAAGCAGCCTCACTGCGTTGAATGACCCAGCCCACAATCCCTTGGCCGGCCGGCAGCCGCCTGCCTTTGACAAAATCGGATAGGCCGCCGGAGGCAGCGTTGAACCACATATCTCCACGCGTCTGATCAACCAAAATCACTGAGGCGGCGGTGGCGTTGAGCAGCCGGATGGTGTGATCGGTGATGATGGTTAGCGTTTCCTCAATTTTTAAGGTCGAGGTGATCGCTTGGCTGATCATAGTCAGTGTGGTCAGCTCATCGACGCGCTGTTGAGTTTCGCGGTAGAGCCGGGCGTTTTCCAGGGCGACCGCAGTTTGATCGGCCAGGGTTTGCAGCAAGCGCCGGTCATTTTCGCTAAAGTGGTGGGGCGGTTGGCACTCAACATCGATCACGCCAATAATACGCTCGCGTACTTTCATCGAGGCCAAAAGCCAGGAGGGATTGGGGTTTGAGGCTAAAATCGTCAGCGACGGCTGTGTATCTTCCGTCGTGGCCAGATCATGGCCGCGTAAGGATTTGAGCACGTCAAGGCGCTCATCATGGGCCAGGGGTAGGTTCAACTCGACGACTTCAGGAATACCGCGACGGGGGTAATATTGATAGGTTAGCTTGCCCGTGGCCCGATCAAGTACGCCATAACCGGAACTTTTGATTTGCAGTAAAAAGGAAACTGTATCCAACGCATTTTTACAAATGGCAGTCTCGTCGCGCAGCAAATTTAACTCGCGCCCCAACTGGTGAATGGCCGCCAATCGATCTTCTAACTGGCGGCGTTCGGTAATATCGGTGCCGGTGCTGATGACATATTCGGTGCGGCCTTCATCGTCGAAGAGAATTGTATTTGTCCAGGCAATGATCCGGGTGCGGCGATCCTTCGTGCGCCAGGTAGACTCATATTCATACGGCATGCCGGTTAGGTGAAGCGATTCAAAGCCCGTTTCGATGCGGTTTTTATCGGTGGGTGAGAGGAATATATCCCAAAAATATTGGCCGCGGATCTCCTCTAATGAATAGCCGGTCGTCTGCTCGCAGGCGCGATTGAACCGCAGCACGCGGCCTTGGGGGGTAAGCACCATGACTAACGCGCCAACGGTATTGAGCACGGCTGAGGCAAAGTTACGCTCTTTGCGTAAAACAGCCAGCCGCTGGGCGCTTTCGCGCCGGGCTTGATCGTAAATCTGGGCGTTGGTGAGCGAGATGGCGGCCTGGTTGATGAATAACTGGAGGCGATCGGCCTCCAGTTGGGAATAAAAGCCGGGTTTATTACTATCGACATTAATGAAGCCGATGACCTGATCGCGGACCACAATAGGCGCGGTTAGATGCGATTTGATCCAATCATCGCCAAGGTGGTGCAGCCACAGGTCGCCGTCCTCAACGACAGGCAAAACTAATGCCTGCCAGGATTGGCGGACCTGCTTTAGGAGGGGGATATCATTAATATTGAATATAAGGGAAGAGATGGCGTTTTTTGTTTCAGACCAGGTATAGCCATGCCATCGAAAAATCTGGGCGGCATCGCCTTCGGCCAGCATAATACAGGCCGCATTGTGAGGGATAAAGTGACCGAGCTGCTCGAGGGTGTAATCGAGAACGGTGGCATAATTGAGAGAACTGCTCAAAATATTGCCGGCATGATGGAGCGATTCAATTAATTGGCGCTGTTTCCCTGCGGCCTGCATAGTCAGTTCTGTCTCTTGATGCTGGTATTTAACTGTTAAATCTTCCAAATCAGACACGCGCTGACGCATCTGAGCCAACTCGTTGACTAGTTGGGCTTTTGTTTTGTACTTATCGCTCATATGATTTCTTAGCATAGCGGAATGGATAGTTTGTCATTTGACCGATCCGATCCGAAATTACCGGTGGTATCGTAGCACAAGCCCCATGCCGGTGTCAAGCTAATAGGTACTCATAGACTATGGCCCTGGATAGTACTTATGTATTATATTATTTGTGACCTTTGGGCAATTTGTCAAGTACTTTCGGGCGATAAGAAGTTGACTTTTTTCACTTCTCATAAATCGTCTTTTGTTGTATGCTATAGGTAGCATTGTTAGGTTATATTTTTAATCTTATCATTTATTTTATTAATCAAATTTATTTAAGTAAAGGGCATTATTAATGATTAAGTATCGATTAAAGCGTGAAGAAGGACAGGGATTAGTGGAATACGCGCTAATCCTGGTTCTGGTCGCCGTAGTGGTCATTGCCATTCTACTGCAACTGGGACCGGAAGTGAGCCGGGTTTTTGCCCGGATAACCGCTGTGCTGCAACATAGCGGCGTTATTATTAGTAACGGGGCTATTACTAGCCTCAATGCGACTTATGCTCCGGGCGGCTATGGCACGCCGGCACGACTGATCGTCCGCGTAACCGTTTCTCAAAGTGCCACCGTTACGGTGAGCGGCGACGGCGGAATTTCAGGGAGCCAATCCTGCTCGTCAACGTGTACCTTTACGTTCAACAATCCACCCGGTCACGGATTTGTAACAGCCGTTGACGATATTGGGGGTGAGGGCGTAACCGTTAGTTGGTAAATTAAGCAGCGAGCAAACAGCAGTGGGCTGGTTGGCCTAGATCGACCCCCAGCCTGTTTGTTCGCTGCTTTTTTGTCTTCAATATTGCTGATTAGGCCGTCATCATAGGTTGGATTGCCGGGAAATGTTAACCAGCACTGTAAATTTTGTAGGCTCACTCTTGTGCTATATTACATAATGTTATATCATGACGTTACTTGTTGACTGCCCACCGGCGATATCTTATATATCCGTCCATTAAAAATTTGATCAGCACGACCACTACCCCGTCTCATTAACCAATTGCCTTTAGCTAAACATTTCATTCTGAGCGTTATCTCGACTCCTACGAGCGTCAGTTTCGACTGGCTGCAAATTGACCCATTTTAAACACTCAGAAGCTTATTGCTGAGGATTCCCCATGAAAAAAATTAACGCATTGCCAAAAATTACTCCTGTAGCGAACAGCGTTGTATCTGATCTATCGATTCAACCCAATAGCCAAAAATCATCTCGGCTGCTATTTCGGCTGGGATCAGTTTTTCTGTTGGCATTTTGCATGCTGTTGGTCGCCTTTTTATGGTTGCTGGGCCTGCCTGAGGTAATGCAGGCCGCCGGCCCGCCCATTCGTTATGTGGCATCGACCGGCAGTGATGCCGGTAACGATTGTTCTAATACTTTCAACCCCTGTGAGACCATCCAAAATGCCATAGATCAGGCTGACCCTGGGGATGAAATTCGTGTAGCCACTGGTGTTTACACTAAATCAATTTCCATCGGTCAAGCCATAACGCTAAGAGGGGGTTATACTACGGCCGATTGGGTGGCATCTAACCCGGATACAAATGTCACGACCATCGATGCTGAAGGTGCCGATCGAGTTGTTCATGTGGCGGCTGCGGTCGAAGTGACGATTAGTGGCTTCGATATAACCGGTGGTAGTACTACGCTTGTTGGCGGTGGCGTATACAATGAGAGAGGCATTCTCACTATTGAAAATAGTAATATTTTCGGCAATAGTGTAACTGGCGGTGCTTCTGGTGGTGGGGTAGTCAATGGAAATCCGAGTCTTGGCTTTGTAGCCCATTTAACTATTAGGAACAGTCGAATTTATGCAAACACCGCCGCCGGCGGTCTTGGTGGCGGTATCCAAGTACTCACCGGTACGGCGACGATTGAAGCTAGTGAGATTTTTAGCAATACGGCTGGTAACGCCGGGGGAATTGATGCAAATGATGGTGCGGTCATTTTGCGAAGCAATCTTATCTACAATAATCAAGTTATAACTTCTGTTGGGGGAATTGGTATTCTTAATGCCGATGTTGACCTCATTAATAATACTATTTTCGGTAATAATGGAGCTAATCAGGGTGGTGGTATCTTTTTTGGTGGTGGCAGCATTGATATTGTTAACAGTCTCATCGCCGATAATACCGCTGTCAGCGGAGGCGGGATTTATTCATCGGCTAATAACATCACGATTAATTTCACCGATTTTTCCGGCAATAATCCAGATGATATTAACAATGGTAGTATTAGTATTAACCCGACAACCATCGGTTCAAATAACTTTATTCGTGATCCTCTCTTCGTCAACCCCGCCACCTTCAACCTCCACCTCTCCCCCAGTTCGCCGGCCATCAACTCCGGCACGGATGTGGCGCTGGCCTTCGACTTCGAAGGTGAAGGCCGGCCTTTCGGTGCGGGTTTCGACCGGGGGGCCGATGAAGCCATTGATACCTTAGCTTCCTGTTTCGCTCGCGTGGAGGGCGGGCAGGTCTACACAACCGTCCAACAGGCGCTCAACGACGCCACCGGCGGCGATCTGGTTCAGGTAGCTGGGCTGTGCGATGCTGTCGAAACGGTTAATTCGCTCAACCAGATCGCTTATATCACTCAAACGCTCACGCTGCGCGGCGGCTACACGGTCACCGATTGGATCAACCCGGTTTACGGCCCAACAGTGTTCGATGCCAGCGGCGGCGGCCGGGCGATTTATATTGAAGGGCCCTCGAGCATCAGCCCGATCATTGAAAACCTACGCTTGACCGGCGGGGCGGAAACGGATGGGGCGGGCGTCTATTTGGGCAGCAACGTTAATGCCACCTTACGCAACAATATTATCCATGACAATGCGGCCACCGGGCAGGGCGGCGGCGTCTACAACGCCAGCGGCAGCACTTCGACCCTGTTACACAATACGATTTACAACAACAGCGCTTCGTCCGGGGGCGGCGTTTACGGCGCCAGCGGGGGGCAAGTCACGCTGCGCAGCAACATCGTCGCCAATAATACGGCCGACGGCCTCGCCGCTGTGAGCACAAACGCGGTCAGTCTTGACTACAATAACTTCGATAACACCACGAATTACAGCAATCCCGCCTTTGCCGGGCCGAATGATATTTCGGATAGCCCTGACTTTGTGAACGCTGGCGGGAATGATTTTCGCCTCCAATCAAGTTCGACCTCCATTAACGCCGCCGATCCGGCCTCGCCCGTCACCACCGACTTTGAAAACGACCCGCGACCGCAGGGCAGTCGGGCCGACATCGGCGCGGATGAGAGCCGCCTCTTCGCCGATGTTCTATTGTCGGAAGCACCGGAAAGTCCGCAGGTCGTCACCGATACAGCCCAAATTGTCAACAGCGTCATCACGTTCACCCATACCATTACCAATTTGGGGAATATAGCCGCCAACGACACCTTTATTGTAACCACCTCCAACTCCGATGGCTGGACCGTCAATGTGGTTCCAGCCTCGTTGAGTCCGTTGAATGCCGGCGACAGTACCACCTTTGAAGTGTTGGTCCAAGTGCCGGGTACGGTCCCGGACCCGCTCTACAACCAGACCATCGTCACGGCCACCTCCCAATCGAACGCCGGTACATTCGCCAGCGTCATCGATCTGATCGCGTCGCCCAGTGTGGAGTTAATTGATAATGACGACCCACCGTTTGAGGACCCCCAATCACTGGACCCCGGCGACGTGATTACTTACACCTATACCCTGCGCAACAGTGGGCCAACTACCGACACCTTTACCATCGACATGACTTCGACGCCCTTTGGCTGGGGAACGCTCATCGCCCCGCCTGACGATACGACGCCGATTACCCTGGCCGCCGGCAGTTCAGCCTCGATCATCGTGCGAGTTGCCGTGGCTGAAACCGCCCCGAACGGTTTAGCCGAAATTGTGAAGGTCACCGCCACCTCGCAAAATTTTGACGTGTCCGCTACGGTGACTGATACAACCATCGCTAATGGCACCATTGGCGACCGCTATGTCTCTCTAACCGGCAACAACACCAACAACAACTGTACGGTCTCGACCAGCCCCTGCCGCACGATAAATTACGCGGTGGGACAGGCAGCAGCCGGTGATGCGGTCCGGGTGGCGCAGGGAACATATGTCATTCCCAGCGGCATCAACATCAACGATCCCATTGAATTGTACGGTGGTTACGACAACGCCTTTTCGAGCCAGAGCGGCGCGCCGGCCGACACCCAGATCGACATTCAAAACATCGGGCGTGGGTTGACGATTAATGCCAACCCCGGCCCCTTCGCCATCACCATCGACAATTTGACCATTAAAAATGCCAATGCCTCCGGAGCCGGTGGGGGGATCTTCTTGCAGCAAAGTCCGGCCATCACCCTATCGCGCCTGATCATTCAAGACAGTTCGGCTACGCAAGGGGCCGGAATTTATCTGAGCAGCAGCACTTCTCCGATTATCGTAGACCAGGTCGTCGTGTCGAATACCACCGCCAGTAATTTGGGCGGCGGTATCTATGTGGCCGGCGGCAGCCCACTGCTCAGCAACGTATCGATTTCCAATACCACGGCTAATCGGGGCGGCGGCATCTATGTGGCCGGTGGGACCCCAACCTTGACCAGCAGCCATATTTATGGAGCCAATGCCTCAACCACCGGCGGTGGTCTTTACCAGGCGCTGGGCACGCTGACCGTGGAGCGAACCCGCGTTGAGGCGAGTAGCGCAGCAAGTGGCGGTGGGGTTTACGTGTCCGGCGGAACACTCAATCTACGCAATAACTTTGTATACAGCAACACTACTACCGGCAGCGGAGCCGGCATTTACAACAACGGCATCTTGAAAGCGGCCCACAATACTCTGTACGCCAACCAGGCCGGCAGCACCGGCGGTGGCGTGTTCGACAACAACACCAGTGGGCTGGTTTTATCGAACATGATTTTCGCGGCCAACAGCGGTTCCAGCGGCGGCGCTTTCTATCGGGGCGACGGCGGTACGGTCTCCGCCTCGATTGCTTACAACCTTTATTTCAATAATACGCCTAACAACAGTAACGTATCTACCGGCGCGAATACCCGCACGGGCGATCCCTTCTTTGCCGATGTCGCTGCCGGCGATTTACACCTGACAGCCGACTCGGCGGCGGTTGATGCCGGTGATCCCGCCTCGACCGTGACCGACGACATCGACGGCGATTTCCGGCCGATCAACCAGGGCTTCGATATTGGGGCCGATGAGTTGAGCGGCTGTCTGGCCCGGGTGCTGGCCGCACCGGACACCATCTATGGTGTTCTCCAAAACGCCATCGATGCCGCCGGCAGCGGCGATACCGTTCAGGTGTCCGGCACCTGTCGCGGGGTTCAACCCCGACTGGTCGGCGGGCAGACGATCAGCCAGACGGCGATCATTACCGGCAATATCATCATCGCTGGGGGCTATAACAGCACATTCGATAATAATCCCGACACCGATCCCGTCACCACCACCCTTGACGCCCAGGGGTTGGGTCGAACGCTGGTGGTGACCGACTCGGCCACGGTCAGCCTGTCGCGGTTGACCCTGACCGGCGGCCAGGCCAACGACGGCGGCGGTTTGTATAACGGCAACAGCCAACTCCAAACCATCGACTTGACCGTTTCCGGCAACCAGGCCGTGAATGGGGCCGGGGTCTACAACTTAAACGGAACCACCACTCTCAGCCGGACCACCCTGATCAGCAATACCGGGGGCAGCGGCGGCGCGGCCTACAACGCCGCCGGCTCGCTGACCACCGAGGGCGTCATCGCCGCTAACAACACGGCGTTAATTGATGGCGGTGGTTTCTACAATGCCGGCGGCGCAACGCTGACCCTGGTCAACACCATTTTAACCGGCAACACCGCCCCCTCGGGCAATGGCGGCGGATTGTACAATGAGTCGGACAATTTGACCGTGCGACACGACGCGTTTTATCTCAACCAAGCCAACCAGGGCGGCGGTATTTATCACGACGCCGGCAGCGCCACACCGATCATCAACAGCACGATCCTCATCTCCAATACGGCCGGCAGCGGCGGTGGTATCTTTAGTAATGGAACCGATCCGACGTTTGGTTATAACGATGTGTTTGGTAATACCGGCGGCGGTTACGGTGGCATCAGCGATCAGACCGGCGTCAACGGCAACATTGCTGTCGATCCCAACTTCCTGTCCACCACCTTGACCGACGCCAACTTCCTGCACATTTCTTCTGGCTCGCCTGTTGAAGATCAAGGCGATCCCGCCAGCCCGATTATCATCGACATCGACCAAGACCCGCGCCCCTCCAACCAAAATCCCGATATCGGCGTCGATGAAGTGGCCGGCTGTTTCGCCCGCATTAACACCGATCCACGCATTTATGGGGCGGTCCAAACCGCTATCGATGCCGCCACCGACGGCGACGTCGTTCGCGTGGCCGGGGTTTGCGCCGGGGTGCGCCCGTTTGATGACGGCGGCACGGTGGTCAACCAGACCATCCTCATCACCAAACCGATCACCGTTCAGGGCGGTTACACCAAAACCAACAACCTGGATGGCCCATCCGATCCGGAAACGAACCCAACGGTGCTCGATGCCCTGGGTGGTGGCCGGACGGTTTATATTACCACCACGTCCAATTCACTGATCGTGTTAGAAGGGCTGCACCTGCGCGGCGGCAATGACACTAACGGCGGGGCGATGCTGGTTAGAAGCGGGGTGGTGTCGATGACGCACAACCGCATTTACAGCAATACCGCGACCAGCGGCGGCGCGATTTACAATGAGGCCGGAACCGTGACCTTACAGGGCGACAACCTGCTCGATACCGGTGATAACGAAATTTACGGCAACACTGCCACCGACGGCGGCGCGCTTTACAACGCCGGCGGTCAAATGACCGTCGATGACGCCTTGCTGCACGATAACACCGCCACCGACGGCGGCGCGTTTTATCACGCCGGTGGTACCTCGGTGCTGCAAAATAACATCCTGCGTGACAACAGCGCCGACAACGGCGGGGCCATCTACAATGCCTCGACCGGCCTGACCGTGCGCCACAATACCGTCTACAGCAACGATGCGGCCACTAACGGCGGCGGCTTCTACACCGAAAATGCCAGTCCGACCGTCGTCAACAACATTTTCTCCGACAATACAGCGACTACCGGCCACGCCATTTTCAGCACCGTGGCCTTTACGCCTGACTACAACAATGCCTTCCCGGATGACGCCAATGGCTACGGCGGCAGCGCCACGGCCGGACCAAACAGTTTGGCCGACGATCCGGGCTTCATCGATGCCGCCGGCGGCGACTTCCACCTTAGCAGCAGTTCGCCGATGATCGACGTCGGCGATCCGTCGATGACGCTGACCTACGACTTCGACAATCCGTTCGACACCCGACCCGGCAATCAGGGCTTCGATCTGGGCGCGGATGAGGTACCGGGCTGTCTGGCCAAAGTCGTCGAGAGCGACACGATCTACGGCAACCTCCAGACTGCCATCTACAACAGCCAGCCGGGCAATACCATTCTGGTCACGGCCGATGAGTGTCGCGGCGTGCATCCGTTCAATCCCGGCAGCGGCGTGGTCAACCAGACGATCCATATTACCCACAGCTTGACGATCGAGGGCGGGTACAACGATGCGTTTAGCGCCGTCACCGGCAATAAGACGATTCTGAATCCGGAGAGCCAAGGCCGGGCGCTATTCGTCCTGAATTCGACGGTGACCCTGATGAACTTTGATCTGAGCAATGGCGACGCCGGCTCGTTGGGCGGCGGCCCCAGCGGCGACGACGCGGGCGGCGGCGTTTATCTGCAAAACAGCACCGTCTCACTTGACCAGGTGGCGGTTTACTCTAACACCGCCCAATATGGCGGCGGCGGCTTTATCGACGCCACCAGCAGCCTGTCCATGACCGGCGAAAGTGAAATCTACAATAACACGGCGACCATTGGCGGCGGCGGTCTCTACAACGACGGTACGCTGGGCATGGCCGAGAGCCGTATTCACAACAACAGCGCCGTTCAAGGCGGCGGCTTGTACAATACGGCTGCGGCCAACCTGGACCTGGGCAACCGCTTCTACAGCAACCAGGCCGATCAGGGCGCGGCCATTTATCATACGACCAGCAACAACCTGTCGTTGGTGAATACCTTCATTTACAACAATCAGGCCACGACCGCCGGTGGTGGGGTTTATATCGACAGCGGTAACCCCGATATTCTGCACAATACCTTCTATAGCAATCAGGTCGATGCTGCGACGGCCGGCGGCGCGGTTTACGTCAACAGCGGCAGCCCGACGATCAAGAACAACATTTTCTCGCAGAACCAGGCTAACGGGTCCAGCCATGCCATCCATACGGCAGCAGTCGGCGCGACGATCGATTTCAATAACTATTGGACTGCCGGAGTAGGGGTCCAGGTAACCGGCGCTGTAGTCTCAGGCGGCAACGGCGTTGACGGTGATCCCCTGCTCGAAGACCCGGCCGGAGAAGACTTTCATCTGACCGCTAACTCACCCGCGATCAACGCGGGTGAGACTCTCGGCGCAGTGACCCGTGATTTCGAAGAAGATCCGCGCCCCATCAACTCGGCCTCCGATATCGGCGCGGATGAAGTCAACGCCTGTCTGGCTCGCCTGGACGGGACTATCTATGGAAGCATCGGCGCTGCGCTGGCGGATGCTGATCCCGGCGACTTTATCGATGTGGCCGAAGGGATCTGCGAAGAAAACTTGACCATTAGCCAAGATATCACCATTGAAGGCTCGTGGGAGAAAGATTTCTCGGCTAAAGTGACGGCCGGCTCCCAGCCTGTTGTTGTGACCACCATTGACGGCACGGCCAGTGGGACCGTCATTGACATTACTGGCGCTGTCGCTAAGGCCGATCTGTCCTGGCTGGAAATTTCTAACGGTCAGACCGGCGGTAACGGTGGTGGTATCAACAGTCAAGCCGAACTGCTGATCCTTTCTGATGCAGAGGTTATTTCCAACAGCGCGGTTAATGGTGGTGGGATTTATCTGGCTGATAACACAACGGCTGACTTGACCAATGTGGATCTGGGCATCGGCCTATCCCAACCGGGGAGTATTGCCAGTAGTGATGGCGGGGGGATTTACATCGGTTCCAATGTCACGGCGACAATAGAAAACGGTGGAGTTAGCTTTAACCAGGCTGCCGGTAACGGCGGCGGTATGTATATTGCGTCCGGCAGTGACGTCTCAATTGAAGGGGGATTCCCCATTTCAAACAACGAAGCCGGGGGCGATGGCGGCGGCATCTACTATCAAGGTGCTGAGTTCTCCTTTATCAACAAGCAAATAAATGAAAATACGGCCGTCAACGGGGCGGGGATGTATGCTACCGGCAGCGGCAGCCTAAGTTTCATTAATCCCAACTTCTATCAAAACCAGGCCACTACGAATGGGGGCGGTTTTTATTATGGGGGTTCCGCTTCCCCCACACTCTATTTTGCGACGATCAGAGAAAATGATGCCAACCAAGGCGGCGGCGTTTATAACGTCAGCGGGAGTACCACCGTTAGCGCCAGTATTGTGGCCTCGAACACGGCTACGCTTAATGGCACGGGGATTCATGTGGCAGGCGGTAGTGTGGCGGTTAATTACACCCTGCAATGGAATAATACCTATAATGGTGAAAGCGCCGGTACCGGAAATTTAGTGGCTGATCCGCGGTTTAGGACAGCCGATCCGGGCGGTGATCTGTCGTATAACTCACCGGCTATCGATGCTGTACCCAATGCCGTATCTGAGATAGACTTTGACCGGTTTAATGAGGTTCGACCTCAGCTTTGCGCTAAAGATATGGGCCGCGATGAATACTTGGTACAAGAGGGCAATCGCTTATTGGAATGGATTGGCCCCACCCCAACTGGCGCGACTCTGGCACCAACCGAGTCGGTAACCTACACCTATAGTGTCACTAACCAAAGTCAAAATACGTCGAATCAGGTCGATTTGGGTCCCGGCACCGGCTACACCGAAACCGTGACCATCACCCTCAACAGCACCCAAAACTGGAGTGAGATCATCAGTGTGGTCGGCGGTACGGACGTGGTGACCCAACCCGATGGTCTGAGCGCCAGCGTGGTGCTTGGCCCCGGCCAGTCGGCCACCGTCGAGGTACGCACCACCGTTCCCCCCGGCACCTTCGCCGATGTCGTCGACTCGACCACATTGGACGCGGTTGGCTATCAATGCGTCGGTGGGACGACCACCCAAAATACCAGCAATGCGGCTGTCACCAACGTCGAGCAAGGCGTCAGCTTCACCCTTACTCCGGACCACTTCGGCACCGCCGCACCCGGCGACGTGTTAACCTTTACCCATACCTTATCCAATACCGGCAACCTGACCGATACCTACACCCTGTTCTCTAACTCGTCCGGCATTTACGTCGGTGGCGTCATCATGCAGCCGCCGGCCCCGGATTACCAGGTGACCTTAGGCCCCAATATGAGCAGCACAGTCATTATCAGCCTGACAGTTAGCCCTTCAGCCGGCAGCGGGCTGGTCGAATCGGTCAGTGCCATTGCCCAATCCGGCCTCGATTCAAGTCAGGCCGGCGCGGCCAATACGCTCACCATTAACGGCACCAGCGGTATCCGCCACGTCTCTCTCAACGGCGAGGATCTGAGAAACACATCCATTACCGACACCAACGTTCTGGGCGATAACAACTGTACCGAAACCAACTTCCCCTGCCGTTCGATCCAATGGGCGCTCAGCCAGGCCGCCCCCGACGATCTGATCAAGATCGAGCAGGGCATCTATAACGTCAGCGGCACCGACATCGTCACCGCCGTCTATAACAGCCTGACCGTCACTCAGATCGCCTTCATCGACAAGGCGGTGACTCTGCAAGGCGGCTACACCGATACCAATTGGGACGAAGATCCGCCCAACCACATCTCCCAAACCACTACCCTCGATCCCGGCAGCGCGGGTCGAGCCATCTTTGTCACGGTCAACCCCACCGGCACGGTTACCATCGACCGGCTGACCATCGCTAATGGCGACGCCGCCGGTTTAGGCGGTGGCCCTGGCGATGCCGATGCCGGCGGCGCGCTCTACAACGATGGCGCGGATCTGACGCTGACCGCGCTGCGGCTTCAAGATAGCGACGCGGCTTACGGCGGCGGTCTCTACAGCAGCGATGGTGATCTGCTTTTGCAGAACAACTTCATCCACGGCAACCAGGCCACTAACGACGGCGGCGCGGTTTATGTCGCCGACGGTTCGGCCACCGTGGAAAACGATACGCTCTACAATAACTCCGCCCAAAACGGCGGCGCGGTCTACATCGATCAAGGAGCGCTCTTGGTCAACAGCAGTATCGTCGCCACCAATACAACAGCGGGCGGCGGGTCCGGCGCGCTCGACAACAACGCCGCCTCGGCTACATCAGATTACAACCTGTACGCCGGTAACAGCGGCGGCGATGTGAATAACATCACCCAAGGGGGCAATGAATCTAGCGGCGATCCGGCTTTCATCGACCCCACCGCCGATCCGCCTAATCTGCACATTGATTTGGCGTCCGATGCACGCGAGGGCGGCGATCCGGGCTCAACCTTAGACATCGACTATGACAACGATCCTCGCCCGCTGCCGGACACCGGCGTCAACGACATCGGCGCGGATGAGCGCGTACCGGTCCAGAGCCTGACCTTTATCACCAATACCTTTACTCTGACCACCGCCCCCAACACCCTGGTCATCACCCACACCCTGGTCAACGACGGCGATGTGCCGGAACAGGTCACGCTAACCGAGAGCAGCGATCAAGGCTGGTTGACCAACATCGAGCCGCCGCTCTCCACTCCGTTCGTTGTTACCAACCAAACGAGCCGTACCGTCACCGTGACCTATACCATCCCGGCCACGGCTGCCGGCTTGATTAACGTCACCACTATCACCGCCACGCCAGTCTCGACCAGCTTGCTGCCGGTCACAGTGGTCGATACCATTCAGGTCGAAGGCCCGCGCTGGGAAATTAGCAAAGTGGCCGAGCCGCCCGACACCGTTCAGCCCGGCGGTTTGATTACCT
Organism: Anaerolineae bacterium; assembly: GCA_020433785.1. Next base: position 8,946 of record JAGRCC010000178.1, on the reverse strand, counting down.
ACACGCTGACCGTCACCAACACCGGCGAGTTGACGACCACCGCCGACTTCACCATCACCGACCAGCTACCGCTGAATTACGTCAACTTTGTCAGCGCCGATCCCACGCCCATCAGCACCGATCCGGTTCAGTGGGTTTTGAGTGACCAGATCGGTATCGGCGAGAGCCTGACCGTAACGCTGGTGGTCTCGGTCAATACCGTCATCACCGATGGCCTGGCCATCGTCAACGATGCCTACAGCGTTACCGGCGGCGGTACGCTGGGCGTTGCCACCGGTGCGCCCGTGACCGTCACCGTCGAGTCCACGGCGACCACCGAAATCACGTTGGCCAAAACGGTCGATCCGCCCAGTACCACGCCGGGTGGAGTGGTGACCTACACCATCACCTTGACCAACAGCAGCCCCAGTCCAGTCACCGTGGCCTTGACAGACACGTTGGCGGATGGGTTCAGCCCGACCTCGGTGGTGACCGATGTCGTGGTTCCGGCTGCAACGATAATCGGCGACGGCGTGGCTACCGTTTCCTTTAATGCTACCGCTCCGCTGACCGTCGGCACGTACGTCAACCCGCTGGTCACCGCGACCTATGGCCTCAGCCAGACCACGCTGATCGACTCGGCCCCGCTCATCGTAACCGAGACCGAGGTTGATTTCAGCCAAGCGGCCTACTCGGTCGACGAGAGCGCGGGCACGGCCACGATTACCGTGACCTTGAGCGCCACCTCGACTCAGCCGGTGTCGGTCGATTACGCCACCGCCGATAACACGGCCACCGCTGGCAGCGACTACACCGCCGTAACCGATACGCTGGTCTTCAGTCCGGGAGCCATTTCGGCCACCTTTACTATCCCCATCACCGACGACAGCCTGCCCGAAGCCAACGAGATCGTTGATCTCAATCTGTCCAACGCGCAGGGGGCGACTTTAGCGGCGATCAATAATCCGGCCCAACTAACCATCATCGATGATGACGTCCTGCCGACAATCGACTTCTCCGCTGCGACTTACCAGGTCGATGAGAATGATCCCGCCCAAGAGGCAGTCATCACCCTCACGCTGTCGTCTGCCGTTACTAATACTATCACCGTCACGGTCGAATCGGCTGACAATACCGCGACTGCCGGCAGTGATTACACAGCGATTTCCACTACGCTGGTCTTCCCGGCCAATACGACTGTGCTGACCTTTACGGTACCGATCAGTGATGATAGTCAGTTGGAGGGGGCGGAAACACTGACCCTCACCCTCTCCAGCCCGGTCAGCGGCACCCTGGTCACCGCTGTCAATAACCCGGCCGTCTTGACTATCTTAGACGACGAAGCCGTGACCGCCGATTTCAGCAGTACCAGCTACAGCGTTGACGAGACCGCCGGTACGGCCACGATTACCGTCACCTTGAGCGCGACCTCGACCCAAGAGGTAGGCGTGGATTATCTGGCCAGCAATGGCACGGCCACCCTGGGCAGCGACTTCGGTACGGCCAGCGGTACCATGACCTTTACGTCGGGCATCACCCAGCAAGCCTTCACCGTGCCGATTACCGATGATCTCCTCTTTGAAGCCGATGAGACCGTCGTGCTGACCCTGCTCAATCCGAACCTGGTCAACATTGGCGTTACCAGCCCGGCCATACTGACGATTCTCGACAATGAAACTCAGCCCGAGGTTGATTTTGCGACCTCCGCTTACACCGTCGATGAGACCGCCGGGACCGCCACCATCACCGTTACTCTTAGCGCTGTGGCGGGCATTACCGCAACCGTAGATTATGAGACCACCGACAACACGGCCACCAGTCCGGCCGACTACACCGCCATCAGCGACACCCTGACCTTTAGCCCCGGTGTTACCCAAACCACGTTTGCCGTAACGATCATTGATGATCCGCTGGTCGAGGGCAGCGAAACCTTGACCTTAACCCTCTCCAATCCGGTCAGCGCCACCCTGGCGACGGCCGGCAATAACCCGGCGACGCTGACCATCGTCGAAACCGAGACGCTGCCGGAGGTAGGCTTTGCCTCGGCCACCTATGAGGTCGATGAGGATGTGGCCTCCGGTCAGGCTATCATCACTGTGACGCTCAGTTCGGCGCCGGGCCTGACTGCCACGGTGGTCTACTCGACCACGGACGGCACGGCCACCAGTCCGGCTGACTACGATGCGACGACCGGTGTCCTGACCTTTACCCCCGGTGTGACCGTGGCGACCTTCCCGGTGCCCATCAACGACGACGCTCTGTCCGAAGGCGATGAGTCGCTCACGTTGAGCCTCTCCAGCCCGGTCAGCGCTACCCTGGGCGCCATCGATACGGCTACTTTGACCATCATCGACGATGAGGCGCTGCCGGTTGTCGGCTATGCCGTCACTAATTTCAGCGTCAACGAAGATATCGGTAGCGCTGTGATTACCTTGACCCTCAGCGCGGCAACTGGCACCACCGCAACGGTCAACTACCAGACCACCGCCGGCACGGCCAGCAGCCCTGCTGATTACATTGATCAGAGCGGGACGGCGACGTTTAATCCGGGTGAAAGTTCTACCACCTTTACCGTGCCCATCGTCAACGACACCGACATCGAAGGCGATGAAGCGCTGACTCTCACTCTCGCCAGCCCGGTTAGCCTGACCCTGGGCTCGACTGCTACGGCCACCTTAACTATCATCGACGATGACACGCCCACCGTTGATTTCAGCGCCGCGAGTTACAGTGTCGATGAAACCGCCGGGACGGCCATTATCACCGTCACGATGAGTGTCTCATCGGCGCTGCAAACCACGGTTGATTACGCCACCAGCGACGGCACCGCCACCGACCCGACTGACTACATCTCGACCACCGGCACGCTGACCTTTGCCTCCGGTATAACCGTTCAGACCTTCAGCGTGACCATCAACGACGACGGCGTTCTGGAAGGCAGCGAGACGGTCTCGCTGGCCTTGAGCAATGTCAGCAATGCCAATTTGGGCAACACCAACAACCCGGCCACGCTGACCATCATCGACGACGATGCTTCGACCATTCAATTCGAGCCGGCTGACTATATGGTTTTTGAGAATGTCGGGACGAAGGTGATCTCGGTCACGCTGTCGCCGGCCCAGGCGGTAACGGCTACTGTCGATTACTTCACCAGCGACGGCACTGCCACCGATCCGACGGACTATCTCGCCGCCAGCGACACCTTGACCTTCACACCGGGCATCACGGCCGTAACCTTCACCGTTAGCATCGTCGACGACACGATCTTCGAGCCAACGGAGTCGTTCCAACTCAACCTAACCAACGTGGTCAGCGCCAATATCGGCAGCCCGACCGGCACCGTCACCATCATCGACGGCGATACGCCGCCAACGGTTGATTTCGAGACGGCTGACTTCAGCGTTGACGAGAACGCCGGCCCGGCCACCATCGTGGTCACCTTGAGCACAGCCTCTGAACTTTCGGCCACCGTCGTTTACAGTACCAGCGACGGCACTGCCAGTAGCGCCAGCGATTATACAATGGTGACTGGTACCCTGATCTTTAATCCGGGCGAAATTTCGACTACCTTCACTATACCTATCACGGATGACGCGCTTTATGAAGATGACGAGACGGTCTTGCTGAGTCTGTCGAGCCCCGTCAATGCGGTTATGGGCAGCGGTTCGGCCACGCTGACGATCATCGACGATGAACTGCCGCCTGTGGTTGAATTTGACCGTGAATTCTACACCGTTGAAGAGGATGTGGGGAGTGCGGTGATCACCGTCTCCTTGAGTTCGGCCGCCGGAACCGATGTCAGTGTGGATTACCAATCCACCGATGATACCGCTCTGGCCGTCAGCGACTACACGGCGGTCAGCAATACGTTGACCTTCAGCGCCGGCACGACCGTGCTGACCTTCACTGTGCCTATCACCGATGATGCCCTCTTTGAGGATGACGAGCAGCTGCTGCTGGATCTTTCTAATGAAATCAGCGCCACCCTCGGCGTGATTAGTCAGACCACGCTCATTATCCGGGATAACGACACCGTGCCGGAGTTTGCCTTCAGTACCTCAAACTTCACGGTCGATGAGGATGCCGGTCCGGCAGTCATCACCGTTACGTTGAGCGCGGTGGCCGGTGTCACTCGCACCGTCGGGTACTCAACCAGCGATATCACCGCACTGTCAACGCAGGATTACATCACCACCAGCGGCGCCTTGACCTTCCCTGCCGGTATTACCGCCCTGAACTTCACCGTACCTATCACCGATGACCTGTTGATCGAAGGCGATGAGACCCTGCAACTGACGCTGTTCAGCCTGTCCTCAGAGTCGGAAGGCGCGGTGATTACCACCAGCCTACTGACCATATTGGATGATGACGACTCCACGGAAAAACCGTTCCTCATCGCCCCGCCCAACGGCACCATCACGAACAGCAACAACATCGATCTGATCTGGTCGCGGGTTACTGGCGCGCTAACCTATACGCTCTACCTAACGCCAACAGGCGTTTTCGACATCCCCGATCCGGGCAGTGGAAGCCAGGTGATCAGCTCGACGGTCTTGCCGGAAGGCGTCTACTCCTGGACGGTGGCCGCCATCAACGCCCTCGACGTTTCGAGTGGCGTCACCGACACCTGGGTCTTTACCATCGACAATACCGCCCCGGCTGCGCCTGCCTTGATTGCGCCGCCGAACGGCACCCTGACCAACGACCCCGATGTGACCTTTGTCTGGAGCGATGTGGCCGATGCCGTCAGTTACCGGCTGGCCCTCACTTCGCCGGTGACCAGCACCATTTTAGGGCCGTTCACCAATACGTCGGCGGCGCTGACTCTGCTCGACGGCGACGGCGTCTATACCTGGACGGTTGAGTCGATCGATGCCGCGACCAATACCTCCGGCTTCACCGATACCTGGACCTTGACCCTTGACACGACGCCGCCGACTTCGCCCACGCTGATCCTGCCGCCGGATGGCGCAGTCTTCACCCAAACGAATATCATCACCTTTGAGTGGACGGCTTCGGTCGATGCCCTATCCGGGCCGGTGACCTACACCCTGAGTCTGAACGGCGTTGCCCCCCAAACGCTGGCCGTAACGTCGACATCGCTATCCCTAGCGGATGGTGTGTACAATTGGACGGTCTCGGCCACAGACGGCGCGGGCAATACGGCCATTACCGGCACCCATACCTTCACGGTGGATCTCAGCCCGCCGCCGATCCCGACGTTGATCAGCCCGCCGGATCAAACTTATACTAACGATCCTGATGTGACGTTTATCTGGTCGCCGTCCACCGATGCTTTGTCTTACACCCTAAGCATCTCCAGCTTTGGCATCATCGATGTGGGAAATAGCACCACTTATACGGCTACGTTGCCTGAAGGCGTTTACGACTGGACCGTTTGGGCTATCGATAGCTATAGCCGAACGTTAGGCTACTCCGATACGTGGCGCTTGACAGTCGATTTCACGCCACCGACGACGCCGACCTTGATTGCACCGCCCGATACTTCGGTCATCACCACCACAACCCAACCGACGTTCGAGTGGACAGCTTCAACCGACGCTCTATCCGGCCCGGTCACGTATACCCTGGTGGTGTCTAACAGTAGTGGTCTGGCCTTCACCGTCGATCTGACCGGAACTACCTATACGCCGCCTACCGGTTTAGCCTTAGATACCTATACTTGGGCTGTTCAAGCTCACGATCTGGCCGGGAATACCGCAACCTCGACCACGTTCACCTTTACGTTACAAGCGCAACCCAGCGACCTTTACTTCCCGATCTTGCTCAAGAATTTCAGCCCGCCGGAGCCAACCCCTGCGCCTGATCTGATTATCTCTGATTTCAGCGTCATCCCGAACGGCGACGGCACCTATCGTGTGTCGGTGACGGCGATCAACCAGGGGCCCATATCGGTGGCCGATCCGAACAACTTCCACGTGGCCGTCTACGATACCAACGACCTGACCACCCCGCTCATTCTGTGGGGGGTTCAGGGTGAATGGTTCCCGTCCGGCGGCGGTCGCATCTTAACCGTTAACAACTTCACCTTCCCGAATTCGGGTTCGCTCAATCTGAGAGCCTGGGCCGATCCGTTCAATGTGGTGGTGGAAACAGACAACAGCAACAATACCAACGATCTGTCCGTGACCGTAACCGCTGCCTCCGGCGTCTCGCCGCAAGCCCGGCCCACCTACCCGCCGGGACCGCAGCCCACCCCCACTCAGACGCCCTAGCGAATAATTCATCATCCGGCGTCCACAATCAGCGTGGACGCCGGATGATAGTCTACGGGTTGGTCTGATCAGTTGTCTAATAAATTAAGAATAGCTGTCGATTTGTGACTTTACTGGACATAACTGTCGAATAGCGATAAAATTAAACATCATTAAATGCTCGTTCAGTCGAATAGACCTAGGAGTTAAAGACCATGCGCAAAATGGCAACCTTATTACAACAGTTAAAGCCCATATTACCGCTGGTGTTTATAACGGTTCTACTGTTAACGCTCGGTTCGCTGCCGGTGGGCACCACTCGAGCTCAGGGCGGTCCGGAGCCAACCCCAACCGATCTGGGGCATGATAACAACGATGACGATGACGACAACGGTGGTGGGGCGGCCCCGGCTCGACCTGTGGCCGGCATCTCCGGTTTCGTGTACGACTACACCAATCAGGTTTACGAAGGCGGTGTGGCCGTCATCTTTGAAACCCAAGGCTGGCAAACCGAAGCCGTCACCGACAGCAACGGCTTCTATCAGATTAACGGTTTAGACACCAACGGCGGCATCCTCAACCTGCGATTACCGCCGGGGGTTCAAGCCGCGGCCCCCGACTGGCCGGTGCGGTTAGTACGGGGCGCGACCACCGAAGTCAATTTGGGCTACTACTGGGACGATGGCGCTTCGATTCCGGTGCGGTTAACGGCCAGCCTGACCGGGTCTAAACTATTGGTTGAGATAGACAATCAAACCTCAAAAGCCGCCACGGGCGGGCAGATTACCATTATCTCACCGGCTATTATCAACGTTAAACCACCAGTGCAAGCCAGCGCCGGCCAAGTGGTCGATTACGATCCCCATAACTTTCAAGTCGATGTCAATGAGATTGACGGCGGCGATACGGTGTCGGTCAATGTGTTGACGGAAGCCAACTCGGAAGTGAAAGCCGGTCCGGCGCCGCCTGAGATTCGGGTGGTTTTTACCTACGATCAGCAAATAACCCCCCAAGTGATCATTGTCGATGCCGCCGGCCTGCCGAACCTGCCGGTGGCGTCCATCTCACGAAGCCCCTCCCAGCCGGCGCAGGTGGGCGAAGCCAACACCGTCATCTTAGGCTCGACCGCACCCACGGCCACAGCCGATGCCTCAACCGTAACGCTGGCCGCTTCGGGCGCGGCACCGACCGCGGCGCCCACCGCTCAGGCGGAGACATCGATGGCTAAACCGGCAACTCAGACAGAGTCGATGAGCAGCGAATCGAAGAGCGAAGAGCTCCTCCCGGTCACCGGCCGGTTCAGTCAACCGGTTAATACGGCCGCTTTGACGCTGTCGGTGCTGGTCTTATTGGGATTGGCCGTCGGTGGTTTTTGGGCGATTAGAGGCAATTGGGGATAGTTCGAACGACTTCAGCCGTTGCTGAAAGAACGCCAATGAAGCGATTACGACGAATTCACTTAAGTGTATCCGTTTAAAGTTTGTCTGGCCCGGACGTAACGCTGATGATCCGGGCCAGAATAGGGATTTATTGTTTTTAACTGAAAACGTTAAATGTATGACTTACGCAGTTGGCATGTCATTTCGAGGAGGAACGACGAGAAATCCCTGAGAAGGATGTTGGCAAGCAGACGCTATAGGGATTTCTCCGCCTTCGGCTACGAAATGACATGATGGGATGTCAAGTGCGTAACCCCTAAAATGATTAGTCGTTCTCCAACGATCTGATGACGAGCATAGGCCGATCGATATGATGCAGCAAGCCCGTCGTCACACTGCCGAAAATGACGCGAGACAGTCCGGTACGGCCATGACTGGCCAGGGCAATTAAATCAACATCCTCCCGCTGTACCACATCGATAAGGTTCTCCACAACAGGCCCGTGGCACACGGTAGAATTGGCCTCGATGCCTTTTTCTCGAAATTCACCGCACCAACTCGTTAGGTATTCCTCCGCCTCATCTGTCTTATAGCGGTAACTATCCGCCTCAAATTGAGGGTAAACCGGTTCGGTGGCGATCAAGATCGGTTCCGGCTCAACGACGCGCACAAAGATGACTTTGGCGTTGCAACTGCGGGCCAATGCCTCCACGTGGGGGATAATGACCTCAGCGCGTTTGGATCCATCCAGCGGTACTAATATGCGTTTATACACACGCCACCTCCTTTTAGGCCGGTTCTAACTCCCGGCTGTCGAATTCTTCCCAAACTTGAACGACCAAATTGAAAATATCCGACTCGGTTATGATGCCCACCAGGCTGTCATCAACCGGATCGAGCACAGGCAGCCCGCTGACCTTGTTTTCCAGCATCAAACTGGCCGCCGTGGCAATCGAGTCGTTGACATAAACGGTAATGGGGTTGGGCGTCATTATTTTTTGGACCTTTAATTTTTCCAACAGGTAATTAAGTTCCCAGATGCTTAGCGAGGTGGCATCGGAAGCTGAGGCTTCGCGGATATCGCCTAGCGTGACAATTCCCACAAGATTGTTCTCCTCATCAATCACAGGAAGACGCCGGATATTGTACTCGTGAAGCAGGTTGTCCGCATCAGTCAGCGAGGTATCAGGCGTTACGGTAATAACATCGGGACTCATCCAGTTGGCCACTAATTCGTTTCTCATTTTGGCACCTTCTTAGTTTAGTTGATGAGATTGTGGAGTTTGTGGAGTTATAGCGTTCTGATAATCCCTAACTCTATAAACTCTCCAACTCATCATCGTTTACATTGAGTCTAATCAAAAAACTCCCCA
>JAGRCC010001171.1 GCA_020433785.1 Anaerolineae bacterium | reverse complement strand
ATCGTTCTGGTTCCACAATCGCCTGGGGGGAGATCGGGGAGCTATTGAGGGACCTGGGAGCGGAAACGTGATTTTCGGAGAAGGGATGGTAACGGCGCAGATTAACAGCGGAACGGATAGTCTAAGAGGGGTCTGGACCGCCCTCAATCACCCGATTCGTGACTGCTCATCCCTAGACTTCACGGCGATATTCCCACCGCAAATTAAACCTGAATTCCAAGGCCGAGTTACAGGCTTGCGAGTTCATATCCATGATGGCCAGGGACAATTTCAGGTCATCCTGCAAAACGGAGAAAGTAGTCACTGTCCGCCGCAGGTGACCAAGTGGACCAGCGCGACTGTTGCGCTTACTGGTGGAGCGCAGGAGTTATTTTTGTCGCTGCCGCTGGACCTGGGCGAGATTGGACATCTTAATTGGCAAGTTATGGGCAACGCCGGGAACTTTGTCGTCGTTGACCGGGTCGAGTTGATCGTGGAAATACCGCAATTCGATCTACCCCATCGAGCTTTTCTATGGAGTTACGCTATGCTTTTGGCCAACTGGGACTCAGACTCCGGCTTCACTCGTGATTCGGCCTATTTCACAGCCAATGAATTTGACAACGTCTCTGCCAGTGGTATGCAGGCCGCTGCGGCGGTGATGGCCTGGCGATTAGGTTTCATTTCTGAGGCGTCGGCAACCGAAATCGTCGTCAAGACCTCACAGGCTTTGCTGGCATTGCCTCGCTGCCACGGGGTTTGGCCCCATTTCATTAAGGATGGACAAATTATCTCCGGTACAGAGTGGTCGAGTATAGACAGTGTCATCGCGCTTATCGCACTGATTGAAGCCCGACAGGCGCTGGATCTCAACACAATTCAAGTTACGGAGGTATTGACGGGTATCGATTGGCCTGCGCTTATCCTAGGTAACGGCAGCATTAGTCACGGTTTCGTCACGGATTGTAGTGAGCGCCTGGAGGATAAAGATGGTGGCGTGACCGGCGGGTGGCATGACTTTGGCACCGAGTCTTGGCTGGTCAACTGGGCTTACGCGGCCGCAACCGGCAACGTCGCCAACTTCGACCACACTCCGCCAACGTTCAACGGAAGCGGCTTTATTGATGAATTAGGGTGGCTTCTGGCGCCGCCTCCCTGTGACCGCTGGGGGACAAATTGGCATACCTACCGTCAGCAGGCGGTGAACCGGCAGTTAGATTACTACCAGAAGCACTCAGATTATGGTGGGCCACCCAGGCTATTTGGGCTCAGTGCAGCCGAAGTGCCTGACCTCTCCATTGTCGCTAGCAGTCAGATATATCAGGCTTTTGGGGTCGGCGGCGAGATCCCCCCCAATGATGGGAGCACCTTGCTAGGGTATCCCGTCATCATACCCCATTACGCGGCAATGGTCGCCTCACTTCAGCCAACTCAGACCATGGCCTTTTGGCAATGGCTTGAAACAAAAAGGCTTTTCACGGCGCTTAACAACACTGAGAGTTTAATGATTACAACTGATGAACAAATTGTCTGGAATGCCCTCAAAGGTTCCTGGAATCTGAGCCTCCAAACCTTAGGTTGGGGGCGGCTTTTAGCCGGAAGTGACCATCCTTTGTATCAGAGTTTGTGGGACGTGGCGTTGCTAAGGCAAGGTTACATTTGGATGCGCGGGCCTACTTGTAAAAGCTATTTTCCGATCATTACGAGATAACAACAGGTGGTCAACTTGTGAGTGTCTATTTGCTCCAGCCCATCAGCCCCAAGTTTATCTGGTTCTTCTGGCTGACGCTGGTTATCCTTTTGTGGCTCGGATTGATCTGGCTTGGTTCAGCCCTGGAGATACTGATTGATCGGTGGGGTCGAACAATAGTCGAGTTGGCTGCTGAATGATTAAAGAAGAATAGATATCTGTCTGATTTGAGAAAGCCGAGGCAGATCATCGCAAGAGCATTCACCAAAAAGCTTACTGAAGGGGATGAATGAATATTACCTCAAACTCAGTTTGAAGCGTATGGGGCGAGTACAACCCTCATGAGTTCCGGGCTGCCGTGCAGAGCGTGCTGGCCGCCAACTTTGAAGAATTTGACGCCTGACCAAAAATGAGGCAAGGAGAGAGACACAGTGGACAGGGGTAAGATCAAGGTTCTCGTCATAGATGATGACCAAATCTGGCAAAACAGATTACAGCGAATGTTGGTTCGTTGGGGGTATCAGGTCGCTGTGGCACGCAGTACCAAGCAAGCTGAGGCGGTCCTGCGTCAGGCAGGGTCGTTCGATTTGATTACCGTGGACATGAACTTGCCCCAAGCAGACGGCAAGGGATGGGGCCTAGTGGAGACGTTCACGAAAGCATCGCACAAACCGGGTCTGATTATTGTCGGTGAGGTCGATTTCTCTCCTCTCGAGATAAGGAATTTATTACATAATTACGGCCACGCCGTCGATTTTGTATCAAAGTCAGCCTTTGACCCGATACGGTTAAAACATATCATTGACGAGTTACTGACCCAGTCCGTCGAGACAGCGGTCGGTGATAAGGTCGATGCCATAGGTACTGACCATAGAACGAGTCTAACTGGTCAAGTAGAAACAGCCCTGCGCTTTAAAACCACCCCAGCCCAATCGAATTTATTCCCCAATATCCGCCGCGTACCGGGGCTGACGCTAACGCCGGCCGAGGAAGCCTTATTAAGGCGAGCTTTTGCCGGCAGCCGGGAAATCTTTGTTGAGCGTGAATTCAGGTCGGGCTACAGCGGGGCGGTGGTACTGCTGGTTTCGCCCGGTCCCGGACAGGCGCAAATGGTGGTCAAGTTAGCTACGCCCGCTGACCTGCACCGAGAGTTCACCGCCTATCAGAAATTTGTAAAACGGGCTTCACCGCAGAATACGGCTCGCTTGCAAGGTCAACCTTTACTGACCGACGATGAACAGTTGGCCCTATTAAGCTACACCTTCGCCGGCGGCGACCCTCGTTGGCCAACCCACAGCTTGCAAGCCTACTATGAAAGCAAAGGAGGTGCGGCGGTTGCCGCCGTGCTAGATCGGATTTTTCGGGTCTACGGTCGGCAATGGTGGGCCATCAATCGGCCACAGAAGTTTGTGATAAGTGAGCATTACGACCGGCTGCTGCCGGTTCACCTCAAACTCAAACCAACGGTAATTGTTGAACCCCATCCGCGCACTTTGGTGGCCGGTCAGATCAACGCGAGCGCCCTCCATGATTTTGATTTACAGCCCGGCCAACTTATCCGCTTACAAGGTTTTCACGTGGCTGAAATCCGACCGGATCGGCAGCAGGTAAAACTCACCGCCAACCCGCCACCGGGGGAGGCCTCGGCTCCGCTCAGATTGGGGCTGGAAACTGACGAGGTCACTACCTATCGACCTGGCGACCACTTGGAGACACTGGATGCGGTTATCATTGCCACCCGCCAGAGCTTACTGGCCGAAGCGGCGGATTCAGCCTGCCCGGCTTTCGACCCGGAGACACCCCATCTTAACCTTAATGGCCGAACTTATGCCAACCCTCTACTCAATCTCTCCGATTTACTGGATCGGGTCGTTGAAACTAGAGCGTCCACCATCCACGGCGATTTGAACCTCCAAAACATTCTGGTTGACGCAGAAACCGGCTTTGCCTGGCTGATCGACTTTGCCGAGACCCGACGCGGGCCAACCCTATTTGACCTACAACGATTGGAAAGTCTGGTTATCACCAAGTTACTACCGTCAGCCATCATCCAAGCCGGTTTGGAGCCGGTTGCCGTGGCCGACCTGCTGGCATCGCTCCATGCCGACGCGCCGTCACCTATCGCTCCGCACTCTGCCCTACAAGAATCCTACACCGTCCTGGCGGCGCTTCGCCGGTTGGCCCGGCAGTACCTGATGGACGACCGAGATTGGGAGGAGTACTACCTGGGACTCGTGATCACCTTGTTGGGGAATCTAAAGTACACCGATCTGGGAGTGGTCGGGCGACAATTGGCCCTGGTGGGAGCCGCTACAGTGCGAGCGTTGATGAGGAAGGCAATAGTCGTTGCACCTGCTGCTTTAGCCAGTCACCATGCTCCCTTACCAAGCCAGTATATGGCCCTTCTCAATACCCTATCTACTAAATCCTTGGTTAATCCATTACCGCGTGTGTCTTTGCGTTACACCTTAAATTTAATTGGTTGTGTAATTATTTATATCCTCTTTTGTATGCTTATTCTTGGCATTCTCTCGGTCTTAACGGTCATTCTGATGACGGAAGCGGCGATTGTCGCCTCCGCGCTAGATGAATCCTCTTCAAGCCAAAATTGAGAGTTCCACCTAGTCGAACTCCGCCGTCACCGGTCCTTGACGATAAGAAACAGGTTTAACAGCCGACGGTGGATTGACCGGACCACTGGCCCCATTCAGTGCGCGCAGGTTTGGCCCCAGAACGTAGACCTCAGCCTCGCTGGCCACGGTGATGATCATTACCGTGGTGGTGCCCTGCTCAAGTCAAATGGAAACTGAGCTAGGAACAAGCCGTTGCCCAAACTGGTCAGATTGGCTACGGCCCGCTGCTGTTGACTGGCCCCGGGTCACATCAACCGTTGTCAGCGGCGGCCCGGCCTGGGGATCATCATGACCGTAAATGATGTCCAGCAAGGGTAGCAGTAGGTCCACGGCTTGACCGAGCACCGGCAGACAGATGGTTTAGGCAATGATGATAGTCTCAGACGTCGCGGTCAGGTTCGTAGCGGCAAAAGGCGGCTGGTTTGGATCGAATAGGAACTAAGCGATCAGTTGGTCCGCCGCCAGCGGCTGCAAGCCGTTGGCCCAGAAGCGAATTGCGCCGCAGGTGAGTAGTATAGTCCGGCCATAGTTACGGTTCGTCGAGGCGCTCTTGCCCATTCGATCAAGATAAGCTAACCACTCGGCCAGGGTTGGATGGGGTGATATTGTCATGGAAATACCGCTCAATTTTATTGTGGTGAGAGTTTTTTGGCGCTTAAAGATACGTATTAGAGGCCACAGTATCATACTGGGGGCGTTGGGTCAAGAGGGTTTTTGGGGAATTCTGAACACAAGAGGGGTTGTGTTCAGAGATTGTGCCAAGAACAGGATAAAGCTTTGAGATAGAGACAGAGATAGAGAACCGTGGTTAGTGACAAAAGATGATCTTGCCCTAAGCTCAACGTCCTCTGCCTTCAATTCGGCAATACGCTCTACAGGTATTTATAATCGCGTTGCAATTTGAGGGCTTAGGGGGGTACGAGCCGCTATTCGTCGCCTTCATCATCGTCTAGGTCTACCCACCCCAATGTCACTTCAATATCAAAGAGGGCTTCCAGCAAATCAAACAGCTCGTCAATATAATCGCTGTTGTGCATGTCTCGCACCTCGGCTTCGATTGTCGCCCGGTGGCGACCGACTTGCTGTTCGGCTAACGCCACATAAGCCACGGCAAACTTGTAGGGGATCTCGTAGGGGGCGATCAGTTCATGCCCGTAAGGACTGAATAAGCGCACACAGTTGACCACCATTTCATAATAGGTGCGCCGGGCCAACTCCGCTTGACCCTGCTTCGCCAGTTGATCCGCTTGCTGCGCGATCTGATCGAGCCGGGCGGCGGCTTGCTTGGCAGTGAGGCAACCATACAACGCCATCGCTTCAAATACATCAGCCACCACGCGTTCCGGATTGGCCAACGAAATTGCCTGCTGCTTGAGGTGTTTTTGATAAACTAAAAGT
>JAGRCC010000177.1 GCA_020433785.1 Anaerolineae bacterium | reverse complement strand
GGGTTTGCCGAAACGCTCAATTTGACCCTGATCGAAGTGCCGCTCACCGCTCGCGAGGAAGCCTTGGCCGAACAGCTTCGCGCCGAACAGTATGCTAACGAAGCCTGGCTGAAACGGGTGTAAAACGAGCTGGAGATATGGTTATCGGTGTTTGCACGATAGATTTAGATATTCCGATGTCAACCTCGCTCAAAGATAAGCGACAGGTGATCCGCAGCGTGACCATGCGGCTGCGGAAGGAATTTAATGTGGCCGTTTCGGAAGTGGAGCGGCAAGATGCTCGTCAAACCACGGTGCTAGCGGTCGTTTCGGTTTCGAGCGACCGGGATTACGTTCACGGTTTATTAACGCGGGTGGTTCAGTGGGTTGAAAAGACTCGATTGGATTGTGTGCTGGTGGATTATTATATTGAATTGATATAATAGCAGTAAGGAAGGCGTAATGACCTTTAGCGAAACCGATTTATCCCTTATTTTTGAGGCGACCCATTTTGCGGCGGAAAAACACCAAAATCAGCGCCGCCGCAATAAAGAAGCCTCGCCCTATATCAACCACCCCATTGCTGTGGCGGAAATTTTGTGGCGCGTCGGCCAGGTGCGCGATATCCCGGTGCTGGTAGCTGCCATTTTACACGATACCATTGAAGACACCGATACCACCCCCGAAGAGATCGAAAAGCTATTTGGACCGGAGGTGTTAACCCTGGTTCAGGAAGTGACCGACGATAAAAGCAAACCCAAGCAGGAACGCAAGCGGCTGCAAATTGAAAACGCCCCGCATGCCTCACCCGGGGCTAAATTGATCAAACTGGGCGACAAAATCAGCAACATCCATGACATTACCATCTCACCGCCGGCGACCTGGTCGCTGGAACGGAAATTAAACTATCTCGATTGGACCGAAAAAGTCATAGCCGGTGTGCGCGGCACCAACGCCGCCTTAGAAGCCTGTTACGATCAACTTTTGCAAGAATCGCGGGCCGAACTGCTGGCGGGGGACAATGGAGATGGGCCGTAGTAACCCTCTATGAAGCGCTACGCCAGCAATTTGCTTAATTATGAGGCGAATCGTTGCCCGGCAAAATATCGGCGGATTTGCCTTGTTCCGGTCATTTTTCACTATCGATGGTCGATGATGAAGGAGCTACTTGGGCCAATAGCTCTTGGAGCAAGAAATTTTGGATCTCAATGACCTCAATTAAGTCGATGATCTCATGGGGCGGTAACTGGGGATAATAGCTTAATACTTGATTACAGTGGGTTTGGATGGTTTGTAATGACGCTTCGATTTTGGACCAGACCTCTGGCTGATGGCCGGCGGCGGCAAAGGATGAATCCCCATAAACATCCATTATTTTTCCTTGTTCAGTCGCTTGGATCATCGTTACTTAGAAGTTGTTTTTAGAAATGAGGATTTACAGATTTGTCCACAGATTTATACGGATAGTCACCGATTTTTATCTCAATTTTGATCCTATTTGTGACCATCTGTGCCTATCTGTGGACCCTTAAAGACTTTTGAAACAGTCACTTAAAGATAACACGTTTGGCGAGAGTTGTCTGTCCGATCTTTGGGACAATTTTGTCCTAATTTCTGGACAACATGGAGCTAAATGTGGCGAGCGGGTGGAACTCAAGTTGATAAGTTGTGTTCTATGGCAAATTTGATCAAACCGGGTAGGTCCGGAATATCCAGTTTGTTTCTAATGCGCTTGCTGTAGGTATAAACAGTCGCCGGTGTGACCGATAGCAGGGTGGCTATGTCGACATTGGTTTTGCCCTCGACCAGCAGTTGCAACACTTCCCGTTCTCGGGTCGACAGCGTCAGCAGCGGATTGTCGACCAATTCCTCTTTAGTCGTGGCGGCCTGGTGCATCGTGGTACTGGCCTGCTCGATTTGACCCTCTATTTTTTTTAACACCCGCCAACTGTTGGCTAGATGGTTGGCCACAATCGACGAAGCCTCAGAGGCCAGCAGACTCTGAACGACTTCGAGATTGGATTGAGCCAAGCTAATGTCTTGGCGAATCTCTTGATAAAAGTCGATAGCGGCGCCATTGCTTTTTTGCTGCGACTCAATGAGCCAGGTGGTCATGGCCCGTAACTGTTCGCTTTGCCGGCTGACCACCGTAAACAGCCGATCTTTCTCCTGTTGGTGCCGGATGCGGCCCTCAATCTCGGCTTGTAGTTGGCGGTTGGCCTCGGCCAATTCGGCGGTTCTAAGCCGAACTTTGATTTCCAAGGTGTCGTTGGCCACCTGCAGGGCTTGCTGTAAGTGGCGCAAGGTCAAATGGGTTTCGATGCGAGCCAGCAGTTCGGCTTCGTGAAACGGTTTGGAGACGTAATCAACGCCACCAACCTCGAATGCCTGTAATTTGTCATTGACATCATCCAAGGCGCTCAAAAAGATAATGGGAATCTCGTTCGTCTGTTCATCCGCTTTAAGCTGGCGGCAGACCTCATACCCATCCATCTCCGGCATTTTGATGTCTAGTAAGATCAGATCGGGCTTCTCCTGTTGAGCAATCATCAAACCCTGGTAAGCATTGCGGGTGGGGCGCACCAAATAGGTTCGCCTTTTAAGTATGTCGACTAACAGGCGTAGATTATCCTGCTTATCATCAATAATCAGAATGGTTTGCGGTTTATTCATCCTTACTTCTCTGAAGTATCGCCACGATTTGCATATAATCAAAAGCATCGGCCAGTTGCGTCAAATGAGCGGCCAGAGCAGCATGATATTCACGGATGTGCTCAATCACGGCCTCAATCTCCACGATGTTAGCGGATAGAGCCGCTTTTTCCAGCCGGGCTCGTTGTTGGCTGGGAATGGCCTTTAAGCCGGCGACCATCTCGGCCGGATTTAGGGCCGGGGCTGGTCTGACAGCTTGTTCAGAATGGTGGTCGTAAACAAACTGCACGCCTAGATGGTGTTCCAAGGCGGTAAAAATGTCAGCCTCGCGGAAGGGTTTGCGCAGAAAATCGTCACAACCGATGGCTAACACGTTGGCCTGATCTTCCTCATAACTGCTGGCCGTCAGGGCGATAATTTTAGAGGTTGGATTGTGACTGACCGCTTGTTTGGCTTTGATGAATTTGGTCGCTTCGTAACCGTCCATCACCGGCATGCGCAGGTCCATCCAGATTAGATGCGGGGCAAACGCGGCCCATTGCTCGATGGCCTGTTGGCCATTTTCCGCTTCCCGGAGTTCAAACCCCCGGCCAGGCGGCCCGATATGGGCAAACAGCTTCAGCAAAAGTTGGCGATTAATGGGATCATCATCGACGATGAGTAATCGATAACGTGGCTGGCCGGGAGCCAGGCCCACTACCTGCTTTTGACGAAGCGTTTGATCAGTAACGCTGGCTAATTCTTCAACGACCTCGACTTGAATCTCAAAGGTGAAGGTGGCGCCTGGTCCGGCGTCAGCGCGGCTTGTTTGGGGGCTGAATTTAGCCACCGAGGTAGCCCCCTCCCCATTCAGGGCCGTTTGGCTTTTTTCCGCCTCCCCTGGGGGTGCGGGTGACGGGCTTTCAAGGGTGATATCGCCCCCCATAAGTTGAACAAAGCTGCGACTAATGGGCAAACCAAGCCCGGTACCCTCCTGGCTTTGCCGCCCGCTTTCGGTTTGAGCAAAGGCTTCAAACAAGTGCTCTATTTCATTTGGGGCAATACCGGGGCCGGTGTCGCTCACTTCAAAATGCAGAATGATGAATGATGAATGATGAATGTCGGTTTTTACCTCATCCTTTATTATTCCGCGTTCATCATTAGACATGACCCGCAGCGTCACGCTGCCGCGTTCGGTGAACTTCACGGCATTGCTCAACAAGTTGATCAACACCTGGCGCAGTTTAACGGCATCGGTGCGGATGGTGCGGGGGAGATCATCGGCCTGTTCAAACCGGAGTTGCAGACCTTTGCTTTCGGCCGGCAAGATGAACATCTCCCGCAGTTCGGCCAACATCGCGTGCAGGTCAAATCGAGTGGGATTGAGGGTTATTCGCCCGGCTTCGATTTTAGAGAGGTCCAGCACCTGGTTGATCAAGGCCAGCAGATGTTCGCCGCTGCGGATGATAATGCTCAAATTTTCCTGGGTGTCGGCCGGGTTGTTGGGGTTATGCCGGGTAAGGTGAGAAAAACCGATGATGGCGTTGAGCGGGGTGCGCAGTTCGTGGCTCATGTTGGCCAGAAA